>CAZTMO010000026.1:0-12644 GCA_964615105.1 uncultured Thermoleophilia bacterium | reverse complement strand
GGCGGCGGGGCGGCGGCGGGGTGGTCACCGCGGCCTCGACCTCGGCCAGGGGCGCGGCGAGCAGGTCGTCGAGCCGACGCACCCGCGCGACGAGCTCGTCGCGCAGCTCTGCCGGCCCCTCGAGTTCGGCGTGCTCGCCGAGGCCGAGCACCCAGGCGAGGAGCTCCTGCGCCGACGTATAGGCGGTGGTGAAGCGCAGCTCGCCGCCCGACAACGCCTCGACCGTGCCGCAGCGGCCATAGTGCGCCTCGACCCACCACGCCATGTCGGCGCCGACACGGATTCGCGCCTCGCCCGCGGGCGCGCCGAGGCGCCACGGCGGACGGTCGCGGCAGACGGCGAGGTCGAAGTCGGCCGGCGGCACGAAGTCGTGCGGCGCACGGGTGGCGTAGGTGACCCGCGAGCGGATGCGCGAGAGGCGGAAGGTGCGCACCGCTCGCCGGAGATGACAGAAGCCGATGAGGTACCACTCGTCGGCGACGACCTGCAGGCCATACGGGTCGACGGTGCGCTCACGCTCCTCGTCGTGGCTGATCGCGTAGTAGCGAAAGACGACGGTCTTGTGGTCGGCGATCGCCGCCTGCAGCTTGGGGAGCACGGCGGCGGCGGGGCCGGGCTCAGAGAGGACGGCGAGCCCCGGCGTCGCCGCCTCTTCGAGCAGCTCGGGACGGCCCTGCATGAGACTCACCAGCGCGAGGCGAAGGGGCTTCGAGTAGGCGAACCTGTCCTCGAGCACGGCGAGGCATGCGGCGAGCGCGGTGAGCTCCTCCGGCGTGAGATGGACGGGCGGCAGGTAGTAGGCGCTGGCCGGAAGGCTGTAGACCTCGCCCCGGGCCTCTGGGTCCTCACCCGAGACTATCTCGATGCCGAGCTTGGCGAGCTCGTCGCGGTCCTCGTAGAAGCGCCGCTTGAAAGCCTCGTCGGACATCCGCGGGTAACCCTCGACGCGGCGACGGATCTGCTCGCTCGTGACCGGCTGGCCGTGGCGCGACAGGAGCAGGGCGACCAGCGACAGCCGGCGGATCTGCTTGTCGGCGTCCTTCGCAAATCCCTTCTCGCGGGGCGGGCTGTCGCTGCTCACGGGCGTACGTCTGCCTCCTCGCGACGGGGTCGGGCGGCCGCCGCGACGCGGCGGCCTCAGGGTCAGATTCTACGCGAGGACGGGCCGGGGAGGCCCGACCCCTACCTGCGGGTCGCCTCCTCGCCGGCCGCCGCGATCACGGCGTCGATCTCGCGACCCAGATCTTCGGGGAACGGCTCGGGTTCGGCGGCGAGGATCTCGCGTACCCGGTCGGCCGCCTTCTCGACGACGCCGCGGCGCCCAGCCTGCACCCAGGCGTCGTAGCCGCCGGTCTCGCCGAGGCGGGCCTGCCACAGCTCGCGCACGTGGTCGCGGGTGTGGCGGTCGAAAAGGTAGTCGCCGCCGAAGCCCATGCGCTTGACGAGGTCGACGGCGAGCGTCTCCTCGTTCACCTCGACACCGCGCAGCATGCGGCGCACCATGCCGAAGACCTCGTCGTCGACGACCACGTTCTCAAGGCAGAGGATGCGCGAGCCGTCGAGCAGGCCCGTCCCGAAGGTGAGATCGGCGCCGTTGGCGTAGGCCATGAACATGGCGAGCGCGTTCTCGGAGGCCGACTGCGCCCCCGGCTCCTTGGCCGTGGTGGCGCCGGCGCCGAACCACGCCGGCATGCCGTAGAAGTCCGCCATGTGGCCCTGGACCGAGCGCAGGAGCATCGCCTCGGGGGAGTTGCTGGCATAGGCTCCGGTGTTCATGTCCATCGCCGTCGGGCCGCCGCCGTAGACGACCTTCGCGCCAGGGTGTGCGAGCTGGACGAGCACCGTGGCGGCGACCAGTTCGGCGTTGTTGACGACCGCGGCGCCGGCGATCGTGACCGGCGCCGTGGCGCCGAGGATCGGCATGGGGTAGAAGCTGACGGGGATGCCCGCCTCGGCCAGAGTCAGGGCGAGATCCATGCCGAAGCGCTCCTGGTGCAGTGGCGAGACGGTGCAGATGATGGCCGTGAAGGGCGGCCGCCGGCGCAGCTCATCGCGGCCGCCGGCCAGCGCTTCGGCCATGCGAAGCAGGCCGCGCGCCTCCCAGTCCTCCTTGACCGAGACCACGATCGTGTGCTTGCACGAGTTGCGCACGCAGGCGTCGAACTCGTGCAGCACCCGTGTCTCCGGCGCACAGTCCTGGGCCGAGACGACCGCCGAGGTCGCGGAGACGTTGTCCAGGGCCTCCACGACGCGCGCCGTGTCCTCAAGGTCGCGCTTGCACGAGGGTCGGACCGTACCGTCGAGCTCGCGCCGGGAGACGCCGCACCCGTCCGAGCTCAGGTAGATATGGGACCCGTCGAGGGGCAGGTCGAACTCGGGCGTGCGCCCGCCGAGGAGGACGGACGAGGGAACGGTCGAGAGGGCGCGGGCGACAAGGTCGGGCGGGAGCTTGGCGACGGTCGTCGCGCGGTCGACGGCGGCGCCGTGTTCGTGCAGCAGGTCAAGCGCCCTCTGCGAGTGGTACATGACGCCGGTCTCCGCGAGGACATCGAGGGTCGCTTCGTGGATGCGCCGCACCTCGGCGGCGTCGAGCAGCGCGAGCCTGACGCGCTCGCCGACGTACCCGCGCTCGGCGTGCGACGACGAGGTGCCGGCGTCGCCCGCCTCGGCCGGGCGCGCGTCGTCCTTGCCCGCCTCGGCCGGGCGCGCGTCGCGGGGGTCTTCCTGGATCATGGATGCTCCTCTCGGGACGCGGCCGTCTCGGCCGCGGCGATGATCGAATCGAGCTCGCGGCCGAGGTCGTCCGGGAAGGGGACCACCGGGGCGGCGAGGATCTCGTCGGCGCGGGCGCGGGCGCGGGTCGCGGTCGACGGCGCGCCCGCGGCGAGCCAGGACTCGTACGAGCCGGCCTCGCCGAGGCGCGTCTTCCACAGGTCGCGCGTCCCGGCGCGCGTGTGGCCCTCGAACAGGTACTGCCCGTCAAAGCCCTGGCGGGCGATGAGGTCGACGGCGAGGCTCTCGTGGTCGACGCGCACGCCGCGCAGCAGGCGCGTGACCATGCCGAAGACCTCGTCGTCGATGACGAGCTGCTCGGGCGCGTAGATCTGCGAACCGTCGAGCAGGCCGCTGCCGAAGATGAAGTCGGCCCCGGCGAGGAGCTCCGTCAGCATGGTGAGGGTGTTCTCCCAGGCCGCCTGGGCGTCGGGCTCCTTGGCCTTCGTTCCGCCGTAGCCGAGCCCGGCCGGGAGCCCGTAAAAGGCGGCCATTTGGGCCTGGACGCAGCGCAACAACATCGCCTCCGGTACGGCGGCGAAGTAGGCGCCGGTGCGCATGTCGAGGGCCGTCGGACCGCCGGCATGGATGACGGGGGCTCCGGGGCACGCCAGTTGCACGGCGGTCGCCGCGGCGACGATCTCGGCGTTGTTCACGACTGCGGTGCCCGCCGGCGTCACCGGCGCCGTGGCGCCGAGGATCGGCATGGGGTAGAGCATGAACGGGATGCCGGCCTCGGCGAGCGTGAAGGCGAGGTCCATGCCGCCGCGTTCCTGGTGGAGGGGCGACACGGTGCAGAGGATGCAGGTGAACAGCGGCCGCTCGCGGAGCTCGCGGCTGCCGCCGGCCACCGCCTCCGCCATGCGGACGAGCCAGCGCGCCTCGGCCTCGTCTTTCACCGAGACGGCGATCGCGTGCTTGCCCGAGCCGCGCAGGCAGGCGTCGAGCTCGTGCAGGACGCGGGTGTGCTCGGGTCGATCCTGAGCCGACACGACGGCCGCCGTCGCAGCTATGCCGTCGAGGCCGTGGGCGAGCCGCGCCGCGGTGAACACGTCGTCCTTGCTCGAGGGCCGGACGGCGCCGGAGGGCCCGCGGACGGAGACGGCGCAGCCGTCGACCGTCAGGTAGGCGTGCTCGCCGTCGAGCGGCAGGTCGTAGAAGGGGTCGCGGGCGCCCAGGGTGAAGCGTCGCGGGACCGTCGCGAGCGCGCGCTCGATGAGCTCGCCGGGCAGTCTGGCGACGGTCGTCTCGCGGTCGACCGTCGCCCCGTTCTCTTCGAGTACGTCGAGCGCACGCTGCGAGTGGTACATGCAGCCCGTGGTGGCGAGGACGTCGAGCGTGGCCTCGTGGATGCGGTACACGTCATCGGCGCGCATGACCTCGAGGGGCCGCGCGCGGCGGCCGACGCGGTGGGAATCGGCATAGTTCATCGCGCGCCTCCTCTTCGGGTACTCAGTTCCCCGTCGTCCTCGAGACCGTCTGCGAGCATCAGGCCGCGCGCGAACGGCCGCACTCGCCGGAGAGTGGTCATGCGAAGGGCCGGTTTCAGACCCCCACGGGCCCGCCGACGCACTCGCGGTGAGCGCAGCGGCTCGCCCATCCCCGGGCGACGGCGACGTACTCCGCGACGAACTCAAGTTCGTCGCCCAGTCGTACCGGCGGGTCGGCGTCGGTGACGTCGACGACCGTGTGGTCGGAACTCGCGCCGACGAGGACGACGCCCGGACGTGTCGGCTTCAGCCAGACGACGTCGGTGTCGATCTCGCCCATGGCGAGGACCGCGCGGCGGCGGACGCCCAGATCGGGCCACTCCCGTGTGCGCATGAAGGCGTCCGGGCCGACCTCTCCCTCGGGTGCGGACGGTTTGCCGGCCACCTCGACGACTTCGGCGTACACCTTGAAAGCGTCGAGGTGGCCGTCCGGCAAGGGTACGTCGCTCATGCTGTCCGTGCCGAACAGGACGCCTTCACCGACGCGCAGGTGGTCGATACGCTCTGGCCAGGCGCCGCCGTCCAGGAACCTGAGGCAGGTCGTGTGGCCTCCGCTCACCGTCCCAAGACGGACGCCGAGCGAGGCCTCGAGCCCTTGCGCGAACGCGGCGAAGTCACCCACGTTCGCAGGGGTGGGGACGACGCCGCAGAGGCAGTTGAGGTTGCAGGCCACGCCGCCGAGCTCGATCCCCGGGAGGTCTAATGCCAGACGGCACAGGTCCTCGGCCCGCTCCGGCATGACGCCTTCACGGCGGTCGCCCCACTCGACGATCACCAGGACCTCATGTGTCGTTTCCAGGCGCACGGCCGCCTCCGAGAGCGCGTGCAGCGTAGCCGGCTCCGAGTTGAGGCTGCGCGTGGTGAGGGCGACGACCTCGTCGATCCGGCTGAGGGCGGGAAGGCGAAGCATGAGGATGTCGCAGTCGATGCCGGCGTCGCGGATGCGGCGCACGTTGTCGAGTCGCGACTCGCCGATCTCACGCACGCCGCCGGCAAGGATCGCGCGGACGATCGCAGGCTCGCCGCAGACGCACTTCGTGACCGCCGTCACGGAGACGCCGCGACCGGCGCAGAGCCGGGAGACCAACCGTGCGTTGGCGGCGATCTTGTCGAGGTCGGCGACGAGTCTCATCGTCCGTGAACCCTAGCCACCCGGGGTCGCCCGTGCAAACGCGGCGAGAGGGACGGTGAGCGCGGACGTATACTGAGGTGCCATGCCCGTCCCCGGAGGTGATCTGCCGTGAGCACACGTGGCCCGCATCTCGCGACTCGCAACGGCCGTCTCACGTTCGACGACGTCGACCTCGTCGAGCTGGCGGAGCGCCTGCCGACGCCCTTCTTCGTCTACAGCGCCACGCGCATCGCCGAGAACGTCGCCACGCTGCGAGACGCCTTCCGGGACCGGCACGCCAGGACGGAGGTCTTCTTCGCCAGCAAAGCATGCAGCACGCTCTGGGTGCTCGAGCAGGTCAAGAAGGCCGGCGTCAACGTAGAGGTCAACTCCGGAGGCGAGCTGTGGAAGGCGCTGCGCGCGGGGTTCACCGGCGAGCAGATCGTGTTCAACGGCGTCGCCAAGACGCGCGCCGAGATAGAGCAGGCGGTGACGGCCGGCATCCGCGCCGTCGTCGTCGACTCGTTCCGTGAGCTGGAGAGAGTGAACGAGGTCTCGGCGGCGCTGGGGCGCGCGGCGAACGTCGCCCTGCGCATCGACGTGCGCGTGCAGACCGAGACCCACCCCGAGATGCGCACGGCACACGGCGGCAAGTTCGGCGTCGACCTTGTCGACGTCGCCGAACTCTTCGACGCCGCGTGCCGCCTTGACGGCCTGCGGGTGCGCGGGTTGCACCTGCACATAGGCTCGCAGATCACGACCGTCGAGCCGTACGTGCGCGCGGTCGAGAAGGCCCTCGATCTTGTCGAGCAGATCGAGGCCGCCTGCGGCCGGCCGCTCGAGTTTCTCGACATCGGCGGCGGTTACCCGGTCCCGTACATCGACGCCGCCGACGCCTGCGACGCCGCCGACTACTTCTGCGCCACGACCACCCCGCACGACTACGCCGAGGCTATCTGTGCGCTCGTCGACTCCCAGCGACCCGAGCTCACGGTCTTCATCGAGCCGGGCCGCTACGTCGTGTCCGACGCCGCCGTCGTCGTCGGTCGCGTGGAGAGCGAGAAGACCAAGCGCCTGCTCGACGCCTCCGACCGTCCGGTCGGGGAGGAACACTGGCTGCTGTTGGACACCGGGTACGACACGATCATCGAGCACACACTCGCGGAGTGGCACTACCGGGTCGTCGTCGCCAATCGCGCCGACGAGCCCGAGGACGCCTCGTTCCGCCTCGGCGGCCCGCTCTGCGACAGCGGCGACGTCTACGTCGGCGACCTCGGCACCCCCTATCGCCGGCTGCCGGCGGCGACGGGCAGCGGCGACATCATCGTGTTTCGCGACGTCGGCGCCTACTCGCTCGACACCATGACCCAGTACAACGGGCGGCCGCGGGCCGGCGCTTACGCCGTCGAGGACGGACGCCTCGTCGTCATCCGCCGGCCGGAGACCTACGACGACCTGGTCGCCTACGACGTGTGGCCGGCGGAGCCGGCCTGAGGAGGCTTCGACGGCGGTAACGGGTGTCTGCGGCGGGGGCGCAGGGACTGCGGTGCCCGCAGGGGGCGCACGGCCGTGAAGCCGTGCGCCCCCTCGCGTCGTCTGCGGTCGCCGCCGTCTGCACGACGGTCGCAGCGATCAGACCACCCAGGATGCGCGCACGCGCCCGAACTTGTAGCGCGTGGCGCTGGTCCCGAGCTTCCAGTAGACGTGGTAGTGGTCGGTCGTGTGGGCGTCGATGACCTTCTGGCCGGCGCTGTTCGTGCCGGCGAGGATCGCGACATGGTCCCAGCTGCCGTCACCGGTCCAGTCATAGTAGATCGCGTCGCCGCGACTGACGTTGGAGATGGATGAGACCCAGTCGATGCGGGTGCCGACCCAGAAGGCGATCTGCCGGGTACACGAGATCCAGCTCCAGCTATAGGTGTCGTCGGTGGACGAGCTCGTGCCCTGCTTGTCGTACCACCACCCGCTCGTCCAGTCGCCGGAGGCCATGGGCATGCCGCCCGCCCGGGTTCCTTGCGAGACGAAGTTGCAGCAGTCGGCCGAGAAACGGACGTATGTGGGGTTGTAGGTGAGGGCGTACTTGTCGGCGTAGGCCTTGGCGGCGTCGCGGTCGTAGACGAGGGTGTCTCTGAACCCCTTGCCCGACGTTGCGACCGCGGCGCTTGCGGTACCGCTCGTCGCGTCGGCCCGCGCCCGGCGGTCGGACAGGGGATCGGGCGTGAGCAGCCCGCCGCGCGGTGAGGTCGCCGCCTCGATGCGACGGGCGGCGGCGCGGACCGCCGGCGCCGGTACGCCGGCGCGCTCGAGGTCGGCCGGGATCTCGACATCGTCCGAGCGGTCAGCGATGACCCTCCAGGTACCGTCGATCAGCTTGAGCGTGAGCCGATGGTCGACGCCGCTGGCCTCGACGCTCGTCTCGCCGCGGGCGTGCCAGACGATGGTCGTGACGTCGTGGGCGGTCACCGTCGCCGTGTCGCCGTCGCCGGTGGAGGCGGCGAGCACGTCCGTCGCGCAGGTCACCTCGTCGATCGAATGGCCGAGATCGGCCTGGAGCAGTGCGACGCCGCGGGCGACGAACACCTCGCGCGAGGCCAGCGCGCTGCCGGGAAGGACGTACGGCGCGAGCACCGCCGCCGGTTGCCGGCTCGTGATCGCCGCGGCGCGCGCTTGCAGGTAGGCCGCGGCGACGTCTTCCGGAGTACCGACCGCCGCTGCCGCCGGCGCGGCCAGCAGGCCGGCGGCCGCTGCGGCGGCGAAGACGAAGAACGCCCCCGCCTTGAGCCTCGGACGCAGCTTCATAGGGACCCCTTTCACTTGGGTTACGGGCTCGACGTCACGGCTGTGATCAGCCAGCCCCCCGTGGTCCCATCCCTCCCCAGTGTGAAGAACAGCGTGTTGACGCCGTCGTGCAGCGGGCTCGGCCCGCGCAGATGCGCATGCAGGCGCGCGAGAAGCACGACGGCGCCGGCTTGTCGTCCGCCTTGTACTCTCGCCGAGACCAGCCGCAGACGGGCGATCTGCACGAGCTCGCGACGCGGCCAGACCCACGGCCCGGCGAGCGTCTTCGCCGCCTCGTGCAGACGGCGCGCCGTGACGAGGTCGCAGAAGTGCTTGAGGGTGCGCACCGCCTCGAGGGCGTCGGCGTCGGTGGGTGACGCGCCGTGCGGCGACGTGGACGCCCCTGGAGGCGTCGCGCCGGCCGGCGACGCGGTGCCGGCGCTCGCCGGAGTCTCGCCGCCGGGCTGGACCGGCGTCACACCATCGCCGGTCGCCGGCCCCGCGGAGCCCCCGCGGTGCCCGTCATGGCTGACGAGCACCATCGTCCCGAACGCCACGGCGGCGAGAGCGAGCAGGGCGATGAAGCGGCGCGAGAGCATGACCTCATGGTGCGCGCCTCCGGCTCGGGGCGAAAGGGTGACGACAGGCCGTCGACGGTGACGTTGCCCGCCGGCCGGGGTGACGTTGGCGGTGGCGCCGGCAACGCCCGTGGAGCCTCTCGGCCCTGCCCGGCGGCGGCGTGTCGCCGGACATGGCACAATCGGCGGCGCCATGCGCTCGCCCCATGACAGCGCGGGCACGGCGGACATCGCCGTGTCGCCTCCGGCCGCCGAGGTACCGCCTCCGGCCGTCGAGGCGTCCCCTACGGCCGCCGAGGTATCGCCTCCGGCCGCCGAGGCGCCCTCACCGGGCGACGAGGCGCCGGGCGGCGATCCGCCGCCGGCGGGACCGGGCGCGCAGATCCGCCGCGACCTCGCGCTCGGCCTCAAGGCCGGCGTGGCGATGTTCTGGCAACTCGCGCGGTTCATGATCCCCGCCTATGCTCTCGCCCTCGTGCTCGAACGCCTGGGCGTGATCGACGTGCTCGCCCGGGCGGCGGCGCCGCTGATGGCATGGCTCGGGCTTCCGGGCGAGGCGGCGCTGCCGCTGGTCGTCGGCTACATCCTCAACATCTACGCCGCGGTCGGGGCGATGCAGGCGCTGTCGCTCAGCGCCGCGCAGATCACCGTCCTGGCGATCGCGATCCTGATCGGCCACAACCTCCTCGTCGAGGGCGCGGTCCTGTACCGTGCCGGCGCCAACGGCTTGGCCTTCGGTGTTCTCAGGATGCTCGCCGGGCTCGCCGCTGCCGCGGTCGCCAATCTCTTGATGGGGGTGTTCTGACGATGGTCGACCTGGGGCGCGAGTTCCTCGGCGGGTCGGCGGACCTCCTCGTCAAGGTGTTCGTCATCGTCGTCCCGATCATGGTCGTGCTCGAGCTCTTCGAGGGGACGCGCCCGTACCGTCACATGGTGCGCTGGTTCGCGCGCCTCGTGGGCCGCTGGCTTGGACTGCGCGAGGAGGCCGCTGCGCCGACCCTCGTCGGCTTTCTCTTCGGTCTGGCGTACGCGGGCGGGGTCATCGTCCGCGACACGGAGCGTCACGGTCTCGGGCGGCGCCAGGTCTTCCTCATGAGCGTCTTTCTGAGCATGGTGCACGCGATCTTCGAGGACTCGCTCATCTTCATCGCGCTGGGGGCGAGCGTCTTCTGGGTGGTCGTGTACCGGACGCTCTGGGCCGCGCTCGTCACCCTGGTGCTTGGCGCCGTCGTCACGGCGCTCGTACGCCGCTGGGGCGCGCGGGGGACACGTTGACGGCGCTGCATCACCGGGTACAGGTGCAACGGTGGACGGACGTGCCGCGCCCGCCCTGCGCGTGCGATGCCGGTGTGCAAGAGGGCGACGGTATGCTCATGATGGGGCGTCGCGCGGGACGGACCACCGGGCCCGCGGGCCGCGGCCGACAGAGGGAGACCCGACAATGACCATCGCGCGCAACATCACCGAGTTGATCGGCAGTACTCCGCTCCTGCGCCTCAACCGCCTCTCGGACGAGACCGGCGCCGAGGTGCTGGGCAAGCTTGAGGCGGCGAACCCCGGCGGGAGCGTCAAGGACCGCATCGGACTGGCGATGATCGAGGCCGCGGAGAAAGAGGGTCTCATCGCTCCCGGGAGGACGACGATCGTCGAGCCGACGAGCGGGAACACCGGTGTCGCACTGGCCATGGTGGCCGCGGCGCGCGGCTACGACCTCATCCTGGCGATGCCGGAGACGATGAGCGTGGAGCGCCGCGCCCTCCTCAAGGCATACGGCGCGCGCCTCGTGCTGACGCCCGGCCCCCAGGGGATGGGCGGCGCCGTCGCGCGCGCCCGCGAGATCGCCGCGGAGCTGCTCGACGCGTTCGTCCCCCAGCAGTTCGAGAACCCCGCCAACCCGGACGTGCACGAAGGCACGACCGGGCCGGAGATCTGGGACGCGACCGGCGGGGCCGTCGACACGTTCGTCGCCGGGGTGGGCACCGGCGGCACGATCACCGGCGTCGGCCGCTTTCTGCGCGCGAGGAAGCCCGGCGTGCGCCTGGTCGCCGTCGAGCCGGCCGAATCGCCGGTCCTGTCCGGCGGGCAGCCGGGGCCCCACCGCATCCAGGGCATCGGTGCGGGGTTCGTCCCCAAGGTCTTGGACACGGGTCTGCTCGACGAGATCCTGACGGCGGGGTCCGACGAGGCCTTCGCCACCGCTCGGGCCCTGGCCCGCGACGAGGGTATCCTCGCCGGCATCTCGACGGGGGCGAACGTATGGGCCGCGGCCCGGGTCGCGGAGCGACCCGAGAGCCGCGGCACGACGATCGTCACCGTCCTCTGCGACACCGGCGAGCGGTACCTGTCGACGCCGCTGTTCGCCGATCCGGACGCGGGTGGCTCGTGAGCCTCAGCGACGTCGACCGGCAGCGCTATGCGCGCCACATCGTCATCCCCGAGCTCGGCGAGGAGGGGCAGGAGAAGCTCGCCGCGGGCTCCGTCCTCGTCGTCGGGACCGGCGGTCTCGGCTCGCCGGTCCTTCTCTACCTCGCCGCCGCGGGGGTCGGGCGCCTTGGGGTGCTCGACGACGACGTCGTCGAGCTCTCGAACCTGCAGCGCCAGGTCCTGCACGCGACCGGCGACGTCGGGCGGCGCAAGGTGGACAGCGCGTTCGAGAAGCTGCGCGCGCTGAACCCCGGCGTGACGCTCGTCAAGCACGACACGCACTTCTGCGCCGGGACGGCGGAGAAGTTGCTCTCGGGCTACGACGTCATCGTGACCGCGGTCGACAACTTCCCCTCGCGCTTCCTCCTCAACGACGCTTGCGTGCTGCTGCGCAAGACGCTCGTCGAGGGGGCGATCCTGCGCTTCACCGGCCTGGCGATGACGATCAGGGGCGGGGAGACGGCCTGTTATCGCTGCGTCTTCCCCGAGATGCCGACCGCCGCGAGCGTGCCGAGTCCCGCCGAGGCCGGCGTGTTCGGACCGGTCGCCGGGACGATCGGCTGTCTTCAGGCCTGTGAGGCGATCAAGGTGCTGACCGGCGTCGGCCGGCCGTTGTACGGTCGCCTGCTGCAGTTCGACGCCGCGGAGATGACCTTCCAGGAGGTCAAGCTCAGCCGCGAGCCGGCATGCCCCGTGTGCGGCGTCGCGCCGACGATCGCCAGTCTGGCGGACGCGGGAAGGGCGGCGGAAGGCTGATGGACGAGGATCTCCAGGCGCTCGAGGGGCGCGTCGCCGCGCGCCTGCGAGAGGCGCGGTCGGTCTGCGTCGCGCTGTCCGGCGGCGTCGACTCGAGCCTGACACTCGCACTGGCGGTGCGCGCGCTCGGGGCCGCCGACGTGACCGCGTTCACGGCGGCGTCGGCGACGACGCCGCCGGGCGAGCTGGCGGCGGCGCGGGCGCTCGCTGCCGAGCTCGGTGTCGACCACGTCGTGGTCGCGACCGGCGAGCTCGACGACGAGCGCTTCGTCGCCAACCCGCGCGAGCGCTGCTACATCTGCAAGCACCACGTCCTGGAGGAGCTGACGAGGGCGGCGCGTGCCCACGGACGGACGACGCTGGTCGACGGGGCGAACGCGGACGACCTTGGCGACGAGCGTCCCGGCCTGCGCGCCGCCGCCGAGGCGGGGGTGTGCCACCCTCTGCTCGAGGCCGGGCTCGGCAAGGCCGACGTGCGGCGGTTGGCCAAGGGGCTCGGGCTCGCCGTCTGGGACGCGCCGGCGCAGGCCTGTCTCGCCTCGCGCATCCCGTACGGCGAGCGCATCACCATCGAGAAGCTTCGCCGCATCGGCGCCGCCGAGGGGGCGCTGCGCGAGCTCGGCTTCACCGCCTGTCGCGTGCGCGCCCACGGGCTCCTCGCCCGGGTCGAGGTGCCGGCGGACGAGATCGGGCGCGCCGCGGGCACGGCCCGCGACGAGATCACGCGCCGCCTGC
>CAZTMO010000025.1:6754-12695 GCA_964615105.1 uncultured Thermoleophilia bacterium | reverse complement strand
CGCCGCGACGGCCGCCAGCACCCCGGCATGCTCGACCAGGATCGGCGGCGGCGGTTCGTCGCCGAACGGTTCGAGGCGTGCCGCGGCGCCGCGCAGGGCGTCGGCGTCGACCCGCGGCGGACGCCCCGCGCGCGCGCATGTGACGATCAGATCGGCCACCGTCCTCCTCGTGGTCGCGAACGGTCATTCTGGCGGGCGGCGCGCCGGGGGTCAAGGAGGCTCGCGCGTCGCGGACCCCCGGCGCCGACGCCGTTTGGGAGTCATCGCCGCGACCCCGGACGTTGGCACTGGCGCGGGCGCCGTGGTCGCGACGCCGGGTGAAAGAGCGAGACGAGAGCGGGCGTCGGTGCTGCTAGAATCCCGGGCGGCGCGAGCGGACCCGGCCCGCTTCCGCCCGCACCGCGACACGATGAGCGCCGCCGCCACGGCGCCTGGAGGAGACATGACGGATGCAACTGGCGCGCGCCGGCGCATGGTCGTGACCGGCGCCGCGGGCTTCATAGGCTCTCACCTCGTCGACCGGCTGCTGGCCGACGGCTGCGAGGTCACCGGCATCGACTCGTTCGAGGACTACTACCCTCGGCCCTTCAAAGAGGCGAACCTCGCCGCAGCGCGCGCGAGCGAGCGCTTCACCCTCGTCGAAGAGAACCTCCTCGGGCTGGGCCGCACCGGAATGGCGGGCGGCGGACCGGCGGCGGGCGCGCTGACGCGCCTCGACGCGCTCCTCGCCGGGGCCGCCTGCGTCTTTCACCTCGCGGCTCAAGCCGGTGTGCGCGCGAGCTGGGGCGCAAGCTTCAGCATCTACACCGACAACAACGTGCTCGCCACGCAGCTTCTACTCGAGGCCTGCCGCCGGGCCGAGGTCCCCAAGGTGGTCTACGCCTCCTCGTCGTCTGTCTACGGCGACACCGACCGCCTGCCGATGCGCGAGGACGCGGTCTGCCTGCCGGTCTCCCCGTACGGCGTCACCAAGCTCGCCGGCGAGCATCTGTGTCGCCTGTACCACAAGAACCACGGCGTCCCGACGGTCTCGTTACGCTTCTTCACCGTGTACGGCCCCAGGCAGCGGCCGGACATGGCGTTCCACCGGTTCCTGCGCGCGATGATCGAGGGCCGCGAGATCGACGTCTTCGGCGCCGGCGATCAGACGAGGGACTTCACCTTCGTCGACGACATCGTCGACGGCATCCTCGCGGCGCGGAGGGGACGCGACGGTTCCGTCTACAACCTCGGCGGCGGGGCGCGCGTCACGCTGCTCGAGGCGATCCGCCGGCTCGAGGAGGCCAGCGGGCTCGAGGCGAAGCGGCACGGCGAGGACACCCAGGCCGGTGACGTCCGCCACACCTGGGCGGATCTTGGCCGAGCCGCTGCGGAGCTCGACTACGCACCGAAGGTGGCGCTGCAGGAAGGCCTGCGGCGCGAGGCCGACTGGCTGCGCACCGTTGCCGACAGCGGGGGGCTTCCCGTCCCCTGACCCCGGCAGTCAGGATGCGGCGGACCGACGGCGGTCAGGACGCGGCAGAGACGGGGCCGCCGTCCCTGACGACGCGTCGCGCCAAGCGGGCGCGCACGACACCGACCACGTCAAGCAAGCCCGGGACCGGATCGTCGAGGGCGAGGATGCCGTCGACGCGCGTGCCGCGCAGCGAGCGCAACCACTCTCCCAGTCCCATCTCGCCGCGCACGATCTCGGCGATACTGTCGGGCACGTCGGTACTGCACTGGATGAAGCGCACTCCCTCGCGCTGGCGCGGCGCCGTGAAGGGGTCGCCGATCGCGTCCCGGTAGGCGGCGTAAGGGATATCGACGCCGACGTACGGAGCCAGCGTGTGGGCAAGGATCGTCGAGCGGGCGTTGATCTCCATGAGCTTGTAGCGCCCGTCACGCGGGTCTTGCTTGAACTCGACGCCCGAGATGCCGTGGTAGCCCAGCTCGCGCAACAGGCGCAGGCCGCCCTCGGCGACCTGGGGCACCCAGACGCTCTCCCCGAAGCGAATGTCGCCGAAGCGGCGCGGGTGCTGGCGCAGCTTGCGCCGCGTGAACACCGCGAGCGGCCGCTGCGCCTTGTCGAGGTACGAGCTCACGTTGTAGAGCTGCTCGTCGCCGCCGGGGACGAACTCCTGCAGGAGGAGCGTGCCGAACTCCCTCGCACGACCGTACGCCGCTTCGAGCTCCCCGGCGCTCTTCACGGTGATGACCTTGCTGCCGACGCGACGACGAAAGGCGAGAGGCGTGGCCGGCTTGAGCAGCGCCGGGAAGGGGACCTCGGCCGCCGCCGCGGCGAGATCGTCGGGCCCGTGGACGAACGCCGTGCGCGGCGTGTCGACCTGCGCTCGCCACGCCGCGCGGAACTGCTGCTCCTTGTCTCCGAGAAGCGCCATGCGCTCCGGCGCCGGCATCGTCAGCAAGAAGTGCTCGGCGAGGACCTTGGCGTGGCGCGGCAGCATGTCGACGTAGTCGTCGTTCATGGGGACCAGCAGTCCCTTCTGCGGCAGCCGGCGGCCGATCTCGACGAGCTCGCGCACGAAACCCTTCTCGTCGTAGTGCGTGTCGGCGCACACCGAGCCGTAGGCGTAACGCGAGTGGAGCACGATCGAGTCCCGGTTGGGGTCGAGTGCCCAGATCGGGATACCGTGCCTGCCGAGGGCACGAAGAATGCCGACGCCAGTGGCGTTGCCCGAGAAGAGCACCACCGCCGGCGGCGTCACCCGGGCCATCTCGAGAAACCGGCCGAACCTCACGAAGGACGCCCTTCTTCGCCGGTCGTCACACGCGCCTCGCGGCCGCGAAGGAGCTTCGCGTCCTCGCGGAGCATCGCCGTCATACGCGAGGCGATGTAAGCCCTAAAGGCGAGGCGCCCCGGGTCGACCGCCGGCCGGGGCGCCGGACGGACGACGCGCACGAGACGTCGCGGCACGATGGCCTTCACCGTCTGCCGCAGACGAGACCGCGTCTGCCTCATGGGATCGCCGAAGCCTGCGACGATCTGTTCGATCGCAGCCGCGGAGAACACGTCGCGGCCCTTCGTCGCGAGCTCGCCGCTCACCTCGTCCACCATGTCGCGACGAGCGAGGTACTCCTCGGGCTGCTCGTCGGCCGGGTTCTCGGCGAACGGCACCCCGGGGACGAAGGTGGCGGCGAGCTCCTCGAACCCGTTGCGATGGTGACGCACGTCGTCGGGCATCTGCCGTGTCACGTCCACCACGGCACGCGCATACAGCGGGTTCACGACCTCGGCGTAACGGCATTTGACGTCGCTGAACGCCGCCATGTTCGTCGGCAGCTCGCCGTCGTTGTAGATACGGTCGCGGTACTCGTCGAGGGTCTCGCCTTCGCGCCGGTAGAACTCGCGGGGCTCCGTCTGCGGCGCCAGCTCCAGACGATGGATGACGTGGCTCTCCGGGTAGTCGGAGACGAGCGTGATGTGCATGTTGATTGCACGGGCGACGTCGTCGTTGAGCGGCGGGTACGGACTGCCCCAACCCGGGCAGTCGCCGCGGATGATCGCCGCGTAACCTTCGTCGAACAGCCAGCGCCAGGCGGCGAAGCCGTCGGTGTAGCCGCTGAAGTCCTCGATGCGTCCCTCGCCGGCGGCAAGGAAGCGGGTGAGCACCTCGCGTGCCGGCGTATCGCCGGGGTCGAGGTGCAGGTACTGGTGCCGCATGCCGAAGCGCCGCGCAAGGTCGCGGGCGATCGCGGCGTCGTTCTTCGGGTCGTGGATCGACGCCGCCAGACCCCAGGTGACGCAGGTCACCTTCTTGCCGGCGTGCGCAAGGCCGACAAGAAGCGAGCGCGTGTCGCAGCCGCCGGAGAGCGTGAGCGTCGAGCGCACGCCCTCGACGTCGAGGCGCGCGCAGACCCCGAAGATCGCCTCGCAGAGCGCCGCGAGGTGCTCTTGCCGGGTCAGGTCGCGCGCCTCGTAGATCAGCTCGTCGCGCTCCTCGGTCAGCTTCCACGTCTCGCGGTCGAGGCGCAGCCGGGTGCGCAGCGGCAGACGGCGGAGGCGCGCATCCCAGCCGCACTCGGGGCCGAGGTTGCCGGCGGCCATCATCCAGGTCACCGTCTCCGGACGCGGAACGAAGCTGCCGAGCAGCATCGCCAGGGCGCGCTGCGAAGTGGAGGCGAGGAACAGGTCGTCGTCGTGGACGTACCACACGGTGCGCGAAGCGAAGACGTCGCTGACGAGCTCGAGGGCGCGGGCGTCGTGTCGCACGATGGCGTAAGTGCCGTCGGGCCGCGCGACGCCGACCGTCGCCCAGTCGGCCTCTTCGAAGAGAGCGCCGAGACAGACGCCGCGCGGCTCGACGAGTACGCCCGCCACCGGGTTGACGACCGCGCGGACGAGGCCGTCCTCCGAGTACAGGTCCGGCGGGTTGGGCTCGATCGTGTCCGGACCGAGGGCCAGCGCGCAGCGACGCAGGTCGGCGACCGTGAACGGCGTCGCCGACCTGTCGCGTGCGCAGACGATGATGAATCCGGCCAGACCCTCTCCTTGCCCCGCGCCCTCCGCTGCACGCATGGTACTCGATGTGCGCGTGTGGCGCTGGCCGTCGCGACCAGAAGTGTAGCCGGGTCCGTCAACCGGACGGAACGCGGCGGCCGGACGCGGCCGCACCTCTCGCCGAGCCGCCCGTCGCGCGCCGTCACGCCCGCGGCCGGCGGCGCGGCCTCGCAAGAAGGGCCGGGGGGCGGGATCCTTCCGGACCCCGCCCCCGGCGCACGTCACGCGGTGCTCCTGCGGCTCACGGGTCGTAGGGCGACGGCGTGTAAGGACCGAACCCGGCGGTCTGTGTGTTGCCGCTGACCCTGAGGTTGGTGCATCCGGGCGGGTCGCCGACGCCGTCTTCGGCGTTGCCCAGGTAGATGCGACACCCGGTCACGTCGCAGTCCTTGCCGACCTCGTAGCGGACGGCGTTACTCGTGGTCGAGGTCATGAGCCCACTGCCCTTGAAGGTACACCCGACGAAATCGACGTTCTTGAGGTACGTGACATCCGGGGCGACGTTCTCGGGGATGTTGCCGACCGTGTAGCCATGCGAGACGGCCCAGGCGCGGCCGTGGTCGCACGGGTTCGCCGTACACCAGAAGCTCTGCTCGAAGACGCATCCGCTGAAGAGGAAGTTGTAGTTATTCTGCACGAACAGATTCCAGTTCTTGATGAAGTAGGCGCTGGGACGGTCGGGTCGATACAGATACTCGTGCGGCACCGTCTGGATGATGACGGCGACGCGTCCCGAGCCGAACCCTTCGCTGCCTGCGGCGCCGTTCTTCACACCGAAATGGCAGCGTTCGAAGGTGACATCGTGGATCTGCGTCTCGCCGACGAGATTGTTGCCCCAGATCGACAGACAGTCGCCGTCACCGCCCGCCTTGTAGTGCGCGTTGCTGTTCTGCGGGCGCTCCCACTCGCAGTCCTTGAAGCTGATGTTCCAGCAGGAGCGATCCGCGGGGTCGTAGGCTCTCCCTCCGCCGTCGTCGGCCATCGGGTACGTGGCGCTCGTGTAACGGTCCCAGGAGCCCAGGAACATGACGCTGTTCCCGCCGCTGCCCCCACGGAAACGCACCCACTGGAAGACGGTGTCGTGCGCCCCGCCCCTGTTCCTGGTGGTCCCGCTGTCGCCGATGCGCAGACCGTCCGACGGCGACGGGCCGCCGATCGTCGATCCGCTGCCGAAGGTGATTGAGAAGGCTAGGCGCGTCTTGCCGATACCCGCGCCGGTGACGTTGACGCCGTCCGGGATCGCCAGCGTGCCGTGGGAGTAGGTCCCCGCCGGGAAGTGGACGGTGTCGCCGGGCCCGGCTTTGCTGAAAGCGGCGTCGATGTTGCTCGCCCCCGTCCCGCTCACCACGATCGTCGAGTCGCCGGGCGGAGGAGTCGGGGTGGGCGTCGGGGTGGGCGTCGGGGTGGCGGTCGGGGTCGGAGTCGGTGTAGGGGTCGGCG
>CAZTMO010000025.1:0-6654 GCA_964615105.1 uncultured Thermoleophilia bacterium | reverse complement strand
GTCGGGGTGGGCGTCGGGGTGGCGGTCGGGGTCGGAGTCGGTGTAGGGGTCGGCGTCGGGGCCGCGTCAGCGCCGAGGACCTTGACCTCGGCGACAGCGGCGCTCGGCGGCGACGTCAGGGTGCCCGCACCCTTTCTCGTCACTGTGAGACCAAGCACGGTCAGCCTGACGTAGCGCGCGTCAACGCCGTTCAGCGCGTCGGACGTATCCCCGGCTGCGGTCCGCGCGCTCTGGTCCACCGCGCGACGCCACGAGACGCCATCATCACTCACGTCGACGACGTACGCGTAGCGGCGATCTCGGTCCTTGTACCAGTCCACCTCGATCGAACCGAGAGCAAGGTCGCTTCCCAGATCGACCTGCCACCACTGGGGATAGGCTCCGTCGCCCGCGACCCATACGGAGCGGCGACTGCCGTCGTTGGCGAAGCGCGCCGGATGGTACAGGATATCCTGCGAGCTGGCGCTGACGGAGCAGCCCTGCGACAGGACCCCCGACGTGGGCGCCGTCGCCGGGGCGGTCGTGCGCTTGGCGCTCGCGGCGACGATCATGCCGGCCAAGCCCTCCACCGAGCGCTGCAGCGTCGCCGCCGTAAGCCGCGAAGCGGCGCGACCGAGACCGGCGCCGTTGTAGACGCGCACCAGACGCCTGTAGTCGCGATGCGCACGGCGCGCGCCTCGCCGGATGAAGCCCTCCGGGTCGGCGCCCACATCGGCGGTGACGGCCTTGCGCGCGGCGCGGCTCACGGTGCTGGTCGGTCGCCGGTTCAGCATGCGCATGACGGCCCGCTCATACTGGCGATGCATGTGACGCTCCGCACGCGACCCGTCGGTGTGCAAGGGGTTACAGGCGTCGGTGTAGTAGTGCGAGAGCAGGCCGAGCAGTTGGCTGGCCGTCCGGGTGTCGCCGGCGGCCAGACGCTCGCCCACCAGCTCGTAGTACAGGGCGGCGTGCTCGACGGCACGCCCGCCCTGCTTGACGCCCCAGCGGTCGTAATAGTGGAAGATGCGGTCGTGAAGAACGGTGTCGGGGTCTCCGACCGTCGCGAGAGCGGCATCGACGTCGACCCAGTCGGCTCCCGAGAAGACGGCCAGCTCGACGGCTCTGGAGACGATCCACTTCTGGACCGTCGTGCCGCCGCATCCTCTCGTGGCGGCCCCGTTCTGCCAAGCCATCGCCGCCGGGCAGAGCCACAAGGCGAGTCCGAACACGAGCGCGGCGAGCCCGGCGTGGTACCTGAATGTCATCTCCCACACCTCTGCGTGTGTCGCGGTTCGACTGACGGTCGGCGCGGTCTTGCTGCGGGGGCACAGCTCCTCTGTCGCCGGTCACGGCACGACCCGGGTCGACGTGCCGGCCGGCTGTGGGAAAGACCCGGGCTGACGCCTCTCGCCCTCCTCGCCGTGTTGCGTCTGGCATCGGCAGTGGTGGGCAAATGCTTAGGGCCGCGCGGCCGATGTCGTTGGCTGGGCAGTAAACGCCGTCCGAAGCCGGCCGGCCCCGTGCTATCCTTGGACGCCGGCTGGGCAGTGAAGGGCGCCTCGGGACCCGTCTCGACTTTGGCCTCGAGCGCCGGGGCCGCCAGCCGGCGGCGCGTCAAGCTGTGCGCCCGACCACCGCCCCCGCGAGGGGCCGGGCTGCCGGCGAAGCATTGAGCGAAAGGCGCGGGCGCCTTTCAGGAGGGTCCGGAGTGCGGGGAGTCACCCTCACCCATCAGACGCGGGCGACCGCGCGACATGCAGCCGCGACACTCACGCCGGGAGCGGTGTGAACGTGGCGACGGCGGCGGCCGAGAAGACTCGCCACGGGGGGACAGTGACCACGGTCATCGAGCCCTCGCGGGGCTGGGCGAAGCTCGGGCTGGGGGAGCTCTGGCAGTACCGTGAACTGCTCTACTTCCTCACCTGGAAGGACGTCCTCATCCGCTACAAGCAGGCTGTCCTCGGCGTCGCCTGGGCGGTGCTGCAGCCGGTGCTGACGATGGTCGTCTTCACGCTCGAGCTGCACCGGCTGCTCGGCGCGGGCACGGGAGGCTACGACGTGCCCTACGAGGTCTTCGTCTACGCCGGCCTGCTGCCGTGGCAGCTCTTCGCCGGATCGCTGCAGCGCTCCGGGACCAGCCTCGTGGGCAACGCCAACCTCATCACCAAGGTCTACTTCCCGCGCCTTGTGATCCCGTCGAGCGCGGTGCTCGCCGGGCTGCCCGACTTCGTCATCAGCTCCGTCGTGCTCGCCATCCTCATGGCGGCCTACCAGGTCGCGCCGACGTGGCACATCGTCCTGCTGCCCTTGCTCATCCTGCTGGCGATGCTGACGGCGCTCGGCGTCGCCCTCTGGCTCAGCGCCCTCAACGTGCTCTACCGCGACGTGCAGTACATCATCCCGTTCATGGTCCAGCTCTGGATGTTCCTGACGCCGGTCATGTACCCCCTCGACCAGGTCAAGGAGAAGCTGCCCAGCCAGCTCCAGGTCGTCTTCTACCTCAACCCGATGACCGGCGTGGTCGGCGGCTTTCGCTGGGCCCTGTTCGGTGACCAGCCGCCGAGCCAGCTCATCTGGGTTTCGGCGGCGATGGTGCTCGTCGTGTTCATCGGCGGTCTCTACTACTTCCGGCGCATGGAACGCGTCTTCGCGGACATCGTATGAGCGCGGCGATCACCATCTCGGGACTCGGGAAGAAGTACAAGATCGGCGCGGCGCAGGAGCGCGCCTCGACACTGCGCGATGCGCTCACCAACGCCGCCTCTGCGCCGCTGCGCCGCCTGCGCCACGCGGGCTCGTCGACCGGCCACGTGAGCGAGTTCTGGGCCCTGCGCGACATCAGCATCGAGGTCGAGACCGGACAGGTCGTCGGCATTATCGGACGCAACGGCGCCGGCAAGAGCACGCTGCTCAAGATCCTCTCGCGCATCACCCACCCGACGACCGGCCGGGCCGTCATCCACGGGCGCGTCGGCAGTCTCCTCGAAGTCGGAACGGGCTTTCACCAGGAGCTGAGCGGTCGCGAGAACATCTACCTCAACGGCGCGATCCTGGGCATGTCGCGTACCGAGATCGGCCGCAAGTTCGACGAGATCGTCGACTTCTCCGAGATCGGCGACTTTCTCGACACGCCGGTCAAGCGTTACTCGAGCGGCATGTTCGTGCGCCTGGCGTTCGCCGTCGCCGCGCACCTCGAGCCCGAGATCCTGCTGGTCGACGAGGTGCTCGCCGTGGGCGACATCGCCTTTCAGCGCAAGTGCCTCGGTCAGATGGAGCGCATCGCCGGCACCGGCCGCACCGTGTTCTTCGTCAGCCACAACATGAGCGCCGTGCGTGGCCTCTGCACGCGTGCGGTGCAGATCGACGAGGGGCAGCTCGTCGCCGACGGCAACGTCGACGACGTGGTCATGGCCTACGTCGCCCAGCAGACCGCGGGCCCGGGCGCCGTACTCGAGCTGCCGCGCGCCCTGGGCGACCCCGACGAACTGCTCATCACTGCCGTGCGCGTGCGCGACGACGAGGGTCGCACCCAGGGGCCGTTCCACAGCCGCGACCGCCTCACGGTCGAGATCGACGTCGACGTCGCGCGGTCCAACGGCGGCTACCAGGTCGGTTTCGACCTGCTCTCCGGCGGCGGCCTCGCCCTGCGCTCGTGGCACACCGACGGCCCGCCAGACGACTGGCCCGAGATCAGAACGGGGCGCTCGACGCTGCGCTGCGTCATCCCGGCGGGCATCCTCAACGAGGGAAGCTACGCGATCGCCCCGCGCGCCGACGTCTACCGCAGCCACTGGATCGTCAGGGGCGACGACGCCGTGTGGTTCGAGGTCGTGAAGGACCACTCCGAGTCGCCGTTTTTCTGGATCCGCAGCCCCGGGCCGATCGCGCCCGTCCTCGACTGGACGATGGCTCCGGAGGGCGAGCCGGCGATGGGCGGTGAGCGCGATCTGGCCTCGACCGAGGCGGGTTCGTGATGATCCGACTCCTGTTGCCCTGCGCCCTGCTGGCCGTGTGCCTGTGGAAGGCGCGCATCAACAGGCTGTTCCTGCTCGGCATCCCGGTGTTGATGCTCATGGGCCAGTCCGTCTTTTTCACACGCATGCGGCCGTTCTGGATGCCGGGACGCTTCGAGCCCCAGACGCACATCATGGGTTGGTTGTTCTTCGTCTGGCTGGTGATCGTCGTCTTCAGCCGGCGGGAGAAGGACGAGCAGCGGGCCTGGTTCGGCCCCGTCCGCCTGCTGCCCGAGGAGATCCCGCTCGCCCTCATCGCCGTGGTCGTCGCCGTGCAGGCCGCCGCGGCCGCGGCTGGAGGAGGGGACCCCATGGCCGCCAAGGACTTGCTCTACTTGCTCGTCGGCTACCTACTGGTCCGGGGCATCGTCAGCCGGTTCTCGCGTGAGCAGGTCGTCGAGTTCCTCGGCGCGGCCGTGATCGCCAACACGATCGCCGCCGCCCTCTACATCGCCCATCAGGGGTTCGGGTTGGGCATCTACCAGGCCGGTGAGTACTTTCGCACGACGTACGGCGGCGTCGCCATCACGCGTACGTTCACCTTCATGCCGCAACTGACCCCGCTCGCGCTCGGGTACATCCTCGCCAAACCGAAGTGGACGGCGGGGTGGCTCGTCGTGCTCGCCATCACCGTGATGGCGGTGCTCGTGTCGTACACGCGCACCCTGCTCATCACCGTCGCGCTCGCCGTGGTCATCGCCGTGATCGCGCGCGAGCTCCGCAGCCCCAACGCGACGAGGTTCTTCAGGCGCGTCATGGTCATCGTCGGCAGCGTGGCCATCGCGTTCGCGCTCTTCGCCCTCGTCCTGCCCGTCCAGACCAGCTACCTGACGAGCCGGCTCGGCGAGTTCGCCACGGCGAGCGGGGTCAGCGACGTCGGAAACTGGAGCGTGCGCGAGTTCAAGTACTCCTCGGTCGAGCGGGTCGTCGTCCGCCTCGACCCACTGCTCGGCGTGGGCTTCCCCGCCCCGGCATCGAACGAGGTCGACGCCAAGATCTACCGCTACAGCTCCGACATGGCCTGGATCCCGATCCTGTACTTCACGGGCTACGTCGGCATCGCGCTCTTCGGCCTCCTGCTGCTCGGCTTCGGACTCCGCGGCCTCCTGTTGTCGATGGCCGCGGAGGAGTCACGAAGATACCTCGGGATGACCTGCATGATCGCTATCGCGCTGATGGCCGTACAGGCGTTCTCGGCGTGGGTGTTCATGCAACCGCAGATCGCCCCGATGGGGTTATGGATCCTCGCGGTGCTGGCCGCCGAGGCTCTGCGCCCGGCGGAGGCGCCGGCGGGGGCGGGCGAGCCCGTGCTGCTTGCGCCCGCCGCGGCCGGCGCCGGCGGCGGCGGGGCCGTCTCGTGAACGCCGTCGCTCGCGGCGGGGACGGCGACTCCCGGCGCGGCGACGCCGCCGGCGACACCGTCCTCCTCTTCGAGTCCGACTGGCTCGGCAGCCGTCCCGTCTACTACAACGAGGTCACCGGGACGGCCAGCCGCGCGATCAACGACGTCATCGACTTCGCCAACGTCGAGTTCGACCCCGAGGGCTTCAACGCGTACCTCGGGACGGGGTTCTCGGTCTTCGGGCACACGGTCGTACGCGGGGTGCGCGTCCTGCCTCCGTCGACGCGCCTGTGGCGCGAGAGCGACGGGCGCCTTCGCCTCGAGAAGGTGCCGCTGGACCTCGTGAGCCGTATCGAGCGGCGCCGTAGCGAGGACGAGGTCGTCGACATGCTCCGCGCCCGCGTGCAGGCGGCAGAGGCCGCCGCCGAGGGCGAGATCGTGATCCCGACGAGCGGGGGCTACGACTCGCGCCTGCTCAACCTCATGGTCGCCGAGCCGGCGCGCGTGCGCTCCTTCACCTTCGGCCCGAGCCGACGGCAGTGGGACTCGGTCGAGGTCGTCCGCGCGCGCGCCCTCGCCGAGCTCATCGGCAGCCGCTGGGAGCAGATCCCGGTCGGGTACTACCACACCTACCTGGACGCCTGGGACGACGCGTTCGGCCCCGCGCTGCACGCGCACGGCATGTATCAGATGGAGTTCTACGAGCAGGTCCGCTCCCGCGTCGCCGGAGGTAACCTCCTGTTCAGCGGCCTCTTCGGCGACTGGATCGAAGGCAAGTGCGACACGTGGGCGCCGCCCATCGCGGACCCGTCCGAGGTGCGCAACGTCGTCTTCACCTTCAACCAGAAGGCCGACATCCGGGCGAGCCGCATCCCCTGGACGGGCGAGCTGGCGGAGCAGTACTACGAGGCGATGCGTGACGACTTCGAGCACCACCGCCTGCGCTGCGTCGAGGCGGTGCGCTTTCGCATGGGGATCCTGCACTACCTCGTGCGCGTCGCCGAGCTCTACGGCTTCGTCGTCGACACGCCGTACCTCGACGTCGACGTCGCCACGGCGATGCTCAGCCTCAGCGACGAGCGCCGCAGTCACCGCGCCTGGGTCGTCGACTTCTTCCGCTCGCACGGCGCGTACTCCGACAACGAGATCGGCGGCAACGCCGACTACAGCCTCTTCTGGCCGGTGATGCGCCGCCAGCCGCTGCGCCCCCTCGACGAAGCTTCGCTGGCCGAGGTCGTCAGGCCCGACTACGTGCGCTGGATCAACCGCACGGTGAGCTGGCGCGGCGCCTGGTACGAGGCCTATCACCTTGTCGGC
>CAZTMO010000024.1:0-12711 GCA_964615105.1 uncultured Thermoleophilia bacterium | reverse complement strand
GCAGATCGCTCTCGCTCAGCCCGATGTCGGCGAGCATGCGGCGAACAAGTCCTGCGTGCACCTCCGCGCCGATGTGAGACGCGGACATGATCGCGATCTCACGCTCGCCCCAGTCGAAGTGGGCGAGGGTGCCGTCGTCGACCCAAGGGCGCGCCTGGAAGGGCTTCGCCGACGAGCGCCAGTAGGTGACGAAGCCGGGGTCGCCGTAGCGCGTCGTCTCGACGCCACGCTCGTCGACGACCGCGGCGACGAGCTGGTGGCGGCTCTCGACGACCGGCCCACGCCGGACCTCGACGACGATCGGGTCATACTGCTCGGGCATCGGCGCTCCTTCACCGTCACGAGGTGTGGCACGAGTCTACCCCGCGTCGCCGGCGCCGCTCGTTCGCGGCGTGAAGACGCCGGCGGGCGAAGCGCCGCGCACAGGCTACGGAGCCGGGCCGAAGTGCTTCGCGCTCGCAGCGACGGAGCCACATCGAAAGGACGCTGAGGGGCGGGGCCCGGCGCACGGCGCCGGGCCCCGCCCCTCGCACGCCGGTGCTCAATCGACCTTCGGCAGCTTGGCGATCGACGCCGCGATCGCCGCCTCCGGGTGGTCGTAGTCCTCGAGCTTGCCGCTGAGGTAGGCGTCGTAGGCGCCGAGGTCGAGAAAGCCGTGGCCGGTGAGGTTGAACACGATGTTCCTGCTCACGCCCTCTTCCTTCGCCCTGAGCGCCTCGTCCACGGCGACGCGGATCGCATGGCTGCTCTCAGGGGCCGGGACGATGCCCTCCGTCTGCACGAAGAGGCGCGCCGCCTCGAACACCGCCGTCTGCGGCACGGCGACCGCCTCGATGAGCCCGAGGTCGTAGGCGTGGCTGGTGAGTGGCGCCATGGCGTGATAACGAAGGCCGCCGGCGTGGATGCCGGGCGGCATGTAATCGTGACCCAGCGTGTACATCTTGAACAGCGGCGTGGTCGCGGCCTCGTCGCCGAAGTCGTAGCGGAACTGCCCCTTCGTGAGCGAGGGGCAGGCCGTCGGCTCGACGGCGACGAGACGCGTCTTGGCCTTGCCGGCGAGGTTTTCGCGCAAGAAGGGGAAGGCGATCCCCCCGAAGCTCGAACCGCCGCCGACGCAGCCGATCACCACGTCGGGATAGGCGTCGGCGTCCTGGCTCTGAAGGATCGTCTCCTCGCCGATCACCGACTGGTGCAGGAGGACATGGTTGGTGACGCTGCCCAGCGAGTACTTCGATCCAGGGTGAGTGACGGCGTCCTCGACCGCCTCGCTGATGGCGATACCGAGGCTGCCCAGCGACTCGGGGTCGTCGGCGAGCACGGTACGGCCGGCGTTCGTCTTCTCGCTCGGGCTGGGGATCACGTCGGCACCCCAGAGCTGCATCATGCTGCGCCGGTACGGTTTCTGGTGGTAGCTGACCTTGACCATGTACACCATGCACTCGAGGCCGAACATCTGACACGCCATGCTGAGCGCACTGCCCCATTGTCCGGCGCCCGTCTCGGTGGCGAGGCGCGTGGTCCCGTCCTTCTTGTTGTAATAGGCCTGCGCTACAGCCGTGTTGCACTTGTGCGACCCGGCCGGGCTCACGCCCTCGTGCTTGAAGAAGATCTTCGCCGGCGTATCGAGCGCCCTCTCGAGACCGGTGGCGCGGATCAGCGGTGTCGGCCTCCACATGCGGTAGATCTGGTGGACCTCTTCGGGGATCTCGACGGTGCGCTCTGTAGAGACCTCCTGGGCGACGATGCTGGGAGGGAAGATCGGCGCGAGGTCGTCGGGGCCGGCCGGCTGCAGCGTCGCCGGGTGGAGCGGCGGAGCCGGCGGCACGGGGAAGTCGGGCACGATGTTGTACCAGGCCTTGGGGATCCTCTCCTCGTCAAGGACGAACTTCTTCTTGTACTCGCTCATGACCTACCTCCTTTCGCGTGGCGTGGGTGTCGCGTCGGGTACAGGCGTCGTGGGTGCACTGGTTCGTGTCTCCATGTCGGGGGACGGGCCGACCGCGCGGTGCGGTCTGAGGGTGTGGGCATGGCCCACGTGGGGTGTCGGAAGGGGGCGCGCTAGGCGCGCCAGAGCCAGCTGCGCCAGCCGCGGGTGTCGCTCTCTGTGGCGCCGGTGCCGGTCATCGTGGCGGGCATTCTATCACCCCGCGTCAAGCTCCCACGGCCGACGGCTTGATGAACTCCCTCAGCGGGTAGGGCGAGCCGGGGTGGGCGAACAGGAACCCCTGGGCGTACGGCACGCCCAGCTCGACGATCTTGCCGAGCTGTTCGTTCGTCTCGACGCCCTCCGCGACAAGCTCGATCTCCGAGCCTCGGCAGAAGTCGCGCATGGTCGCCACGAGGCGCTGCTTCACCCGAGACGACTCGATATTGCGCAGCAGGCTCATGTCGAGCTTGATGAAGTCGGGTTCGACCTCGACCACCGTCTGCAGGCCCGAGTAGCCGGCCCCGGCGTCGTCGATCGCGACGCGGAAGCCCTGTTCACGAAGGCGGGCGACGACCTCGCGCACGCGCTTGAAGTCCTCGATCACGCTCTTCTCCGTGATCTCGATGATCGTCTTGCCGCGCAGGTGCGAGGGGGTGGCGGAGACGAGTTCGTGGACGAAGAGATTGCTGCGTGCCTGGAAGAAGAGGCTGACCGGCTCCGTGTTGATGAAGCGCAAGTACTGCTCGGGGAGCGTGGAGCTGGCGCGTGCCGCCATCGTCCGGCAGAGCCGGTCGAGCTCCGGCACGCGCCCCTGGTCGCGCGCCACCTCGAAGAGCACGTCCGGCCGGTGCAGCTCGCTCTGCAGCGGTCCGCGGGCGAGGAGCTCGTAGCCGATCACCGCGTAGTCGCTCACGTGCACGATCGGTTGGTAAACGCAGGTCACCTGCTCGTTGGTGAGGATCCGCTGGAACTCGGCATGCAGACCCTGCCGGCTCAGCGTGCGCTCGCGCTGGATGCCGTTGATCGCGTCGTCGATCGCCCGCAGGAGGGCTCGCTTGAAGCGGACCTTGGGCGACTGCGAGAGTCGTCCCCAGCCGACGAACACGCCGATCTGCACTTCGAGGCGCCTTTTGAGCTCCTCCTCGATGCCCACGAGGAGCTCGCTCTCGATGCGCTCTTTGATCGCCACGAGGTCCGCGTCGCTCACGTACCCTTGCTCCCGCGAGGGCGAGAGCACGATGAGGAAGGCGTTGCCGAGGCTCGAGATCGAGACGAGGTCCTCGCTGCGCAGCATGTCGCCGCGCGAATCCATGAGACGGCGACCGACGACGCGGAAGACCTCGTCCACCACCTCGAAGCCCTCCAGCTCCTCCAGCGCGTTGATGCTCTCGAGGCTGACGTAGATGACGCCGAGCTGGCTGTGGTCGGCGAGAAGGTGCTGGACCTCGACCTGGACGTTGGCGAGCGTGGGCAGGCCGGTGATCTCGTCGTAGTAGACCGAGGCGTCGCGCAGGACGTCGCGGACGGTCTGCAGGAGGTGATCGGTGCGAAACGGTTTAGTGATGAAGGCGGAGGCGCCAGAGCGGCTCGCCTCCATCATGTGGGTGAGCTCGGTCTTGGCGGTGAGAAAGACGACCGGGATGTCCTTCGTGTAGCCGAACTGCAGCTCGCGGCACACCTGATAGCCATCCATGCCCGGCATCATCACGTCCAGCAGGACGAGGTGAGGATGCCGCGTGAAGGCGATCTCGAGGCCCTGTTCGCCGCTGTTCGCCGTGAGCACGTCGTAGCCCTGCGACTCGAGGACGCCCTTGACGGTCTCGGTCATGTCGGGCTCGTCGTCGACGACGAGGATCGTGGTGCGCTCCTCACTCATGTCGTCTTGCCCCTCCGTTACGTCGCTGCGTGCACCATACAACTATCGGCGGCGCACGCCGAGCCCTCAACGCCTGTGCGATACTGGCGGGCGGACGAGGAGGCAGGTATGAAGGGCTACGGTCCCACCGATCCGCAGGAATCACCACGCTTCGCCGGCATCTCCACCTACCTGCGTCTGCCGCACACGCTGCATCTCGACGGTGTCGACGTCGCCTTCGTGGGTCTGCCGTTCGACACGGGGGCGACGTTTCGCGCGGGGGCGCGTTTCGGGCCCAAGGCGATCCGCGAGGGATCGCTCGCCCTGCGCCCGTACTACAACCCCGCGCAGCGCGTCGCCGTGTTCGAGAAGCTTTCAGCGATCGACTACGGCGACGCGCCGGTTGTTCCCGGCTTCACCGACCGTTCCATGGAGCGGATGGTCGCAGCGCTGGCGCCCCTGCACGATGCCGGCGTCGTGCCGATCGCCTTCGGCGGCGACCACAGCGTCCTGTTGGCCGAGCTGCGGGCCGCGGCGAAGCTGCACGGCCCGCTCGCCCTCGTCCACTTCGACGCTCACAGCGACACCTGGGACGAGTACTTCGGTGAGAAGTACACGCACGGGACGGTGGTGCGGCGGGCCCTCGAAGAGGGCCTGATCGATGCGGGGCGCTCGACCCTGATGGGCATGCGCGGCGGTCTGTACGCACCCGGTGACCATGACGAGGCTCGTGAGATGGGCTTCGCGTTCTTCCCCTGGGACGACCTCGCGCAGTTCGGTACCCAGGCGGTCGCGGGAGCCGTCGAGCGTGCCACCGGCAAGGCCTTCCTCACCTTCGACATCGACTTCGTCGACCCCGCCTTCGCGCCCGCCACCGGCACGCCGGAATGCGGCGGGCCGAGCTCGATGCAAGCGCTCGCTCTGCTGCGCGCCTGTCGCGGCCTGGACCTCGCCGGCGCCGACATCGTCGAGGTCCTGCCGGACCTCGACAATGCGCATCTCACCGGCACCCTGGCGGCGACCGTGGCCTACGAGATCCTCAGCCTGGTGGCGTGCGCGCGGTGAGCGCGGCCGCGGACGTAGGCGTGAGCCCCGCGCCGGACGACGGCGCCGCCTCTGTTCCGGACGACGGCGCCATCGCGGCCCCGGGCGCCACTCCCCGCCGCGCGTTTCGCGTGGCCTGCGTGCAGATGAACACGGCCGCCGACACGGCGGCCAACGTCGCCGCGGCCAGCGCGTTGGTCCGCGAGGCGGTCGGTGCCGGCGCGGAGCTGGTCGCCCTGCCCGAGACATGGGCCTTCAAGGGCCGTCGTGCCGGCATTCTCGCGAGCGCCGAGCCGGTGGACGGGCCGGGCAACGCCGTGCTGGCCGGCCTCGCCGCGAGCCACGGCGTCTATGTCCTCGCCGGCTCGCACTACGAGCCCTCGTCGCGCCCGGACCGCGTCAGCAACACCTCCGTCCTCTTCGGTCCCGCCGGCGACATCGTTGCCGTCTACCGCAAGGCGCACCTCTTCGACGCGGTCTCGGGGACCTCCGTCTACCGCGAGTCCGACGAGCTCGTCGCCGGCGACGAGCTCGTGACCGCGCGCATCCGCACCCGGGCAGGGGTCGGCGTCACATTGGGTCTCTCGATCTGCTACGACCTCCGCTTTCCCGAGCTGTACCGGGCGCTCGCCCTGCGCGGCGCCGAGGTGCTGCTCGTGCCCGCGGCGTTCACGCACTTCACGGGCGCGGCCCACTGGGAAGTGCTGCTGCGCGCCCGGGCGATCGAGAACGGGTGCTTCGTCGTGGCACCCGACCAGACCGGCTTCCACTTGCCGGAGCGCCAGTGCTACGGCAACAGCATGGTCGTCGACCCGTGGGGGATCGTCGTGGCGCGGATGGGCGAGGAGGTGGGCGTCTGCGTCGCCAATCTTGACCTCGACACCGTCCCTCGGGTGCGCGCGCAGATCCCTTCGCTTGCGGGCCGGCGGCCGGACGTCTACGGCGCCTGATCGCCGGCGGGCGGCACGCCCTCACCGGCAGGCGGGGCGAGGTCGTCGTCCCCGGCGAACCGCCAGTGGGCGCCGTCGGCGGAGACGAGCAGTATCCGCTGGCGGAACCGGCCGCCCCGCAGGGTGCCGCGCAGACACCGGCATGGCGCGCCCGTTCACAGGCCGCGACCGAGGACGGTGCCGGCGTCGCCGACGGCGAGCGCCCGTCCTCCACTCTCGAGCCACAGGCCGACGAGCGCGTTGGCCGTCCCCGACGCCTGCGGCGTCCAGGTCCGACCGCCGTCGACGGTCGCCAGCAAGACACCGTTCTCGCCGGCGATCAGGCCCTCGTTCGCCGATGTGAAGCGCACCTCCTCGAGGGTGACGTCGGTGCCCGATGCCTGCGGCGTCCATGTGGCGCCGCCGTCCTCCGTATGCAGGATCGTCCCTGCGCTGCCGACGGCCCAGCCGCGCAGAGCATCGACGAAGTCGACGGACGTCAACTGCCCGCGGACGCCCGAAGCCTGCTTCTCCCACGTGAGGCCTCCGTCGGCGCTGTGGAGAATGGCCCCCTCCCAGCCGACGACCCAGCCGGTCTGAGCATCGACGAAGTCGAGACCATCCAGGCCGACTGACGCGCCGGTCGGGACAGGTCGCCAGGTGAGACCGCCGTCGAGCGTGTGGATGAGGACCGTCGACTTGGCGTAGGCGCCCCCTGCAGCCCATGCCTCGAGCGTGGAGAGACAGCGCACGTCGCTCAACGGCACGGTGGTCCGCGAGGAGCCCTCCATCCACGTGTAGCCCATGTCGTCGGTGAACAGGGCCACGCCGTCGTTACCGACGGCGATGGCGTAGGTGCCGTCGGCACTGTCGACCGCGTTCAGGCCGCTGGTCTCGCCGGACTCCTGGGGGCGCCAGGTGATCCCGTCCTCGCTGTGCATGATGACGGACCCGCCGACGGGGTCGCCACCTACTGCCCAGCCTCCATCGCGCGTGAGCACGACGTCGCGCAACGGGCGCACGCTGCCCGACGAGCGCACGTCCCAGGAGCGTCCGCGGCTGGACAGGCGTACGATGGCGCCGGCGTCTCCGCAGGACACGCCGGCGCCTCCTCGCACGGTGACGGCTCGCAGGGCTCGACGCGTCGGTTTGGCCACCGTCCAGGAGCGGCCCGCGTCTCTGGTGCGCAGCAGCCGCCCGTCTTCGGCGACGGCCACGGCGTGCTTACCGTCGACGCAGGCGACGCTCTCGATCGCCGACGACACGCCGCTCTTCTGACGACGCCAGGTGCGGCCGCCGTCGGTGGTGCGCAGGATCGTGCCACGGTCGCCGGCCACCCAGCCTCGGAGGCGCCCTGCGAACGCGACGGCGTTGAGGTTGGCGCGCACGCCGCTGCGCTGGGCGCGCCACGTGCGGCCGCCGTCGGTCGTGCGCACGATGGTCCCGTTCTGCCCGACCGCCCAAGCGCGGCTGCCGTCGGCGCACGAGACGCCCAGCAGGCCGCTGCGTGTCCGCGAGGCTTGCTTCTTCCACGTCGTCCCGCCGTTCGCGGTGCGCAGGATCGTCCCGTTGTAGCCGGTCGCCCAGCCCTTCCGGGGGCCTGCGAAAGCAGTCGCGTAGAGGTAGACGAGCGAGCCCGAGGCCTGCGGTTCCCAGGTCAGGCCGGCGTCGGCAGTATGAAGGATCGTGCCGAAACGGCCGACGACCCAGGCGTGCGAGGGCCCACCGAAGGCGACTCCCCGGAGCCAGGGGCGGGCGTCCAACGGGACCGAGTCCCACGTGATGCCGCCATCCGCGGAACGCAGGACTGTGCCGGCTTGGCCGACGAGCAGACAGACGCCGTCGCCGTTCACCGCCGCCGCGGAAAGGGCGTTCCCTTGAGGCAGCGGGTTGAGCCAGGTCCATGAGCCGTCGCCGGTGGAGAGTGCCTTGACGGGCGCACGCGCCGACGTCGCGGTCGCCGCACCGGCGCAGGCCACGATGCCGGCGAATGCGGCTACAAAGGCCATCACTGCCGTCACCAGGAGCGTGGCGACGACGCGTGACGCGCCGCGGGTCGTCATGCGGGGCGGCTCACGCGTCCCCGGCGCGCGAACGCGGCGATGATACCGATGACCAGTCCGGCGAGCGCACCGGCGGCGATGTTGAGCCGCAGGTCGGGGCCGCTGGGCGTGTCGGGGGCGGCCGCCTCGTGGAGGATGCGCGGTTCTTCGACGTTTCTGGCCGTGAGCAGCATGAGCTGCGCCTTCTGCAGCGACGTGAGAAGCCCCGTGGCCTCACTCGCAGCCGCTTGCGCGACGGCAACGTACGGCGCCGCCGCCGCTGCCTTCTCGCTCCTGGCGCCGCCGCCCTCGGCGATCGCCGCCAGCGCGGCATCGGCCTTGGCGCCCCGTGCCTGTGCCGCGTCGAGTTGCTTCTGGAGGTCGGCGACCTGTCGCTCAAGGAGGGCTATGCGGTTCCTCGGGGCTTCACCGATACCGGCGAGCAGCGCCGCGGCCAGGGCGTTGGCGCCTGCCGTGGCGCGCCCGGCCGACTCGTCGCGCACCGTGATGATGACGATGTTCACGACCGACGTGGTCGTCTTGATCGTCGACGACGGCGTCTCGACGGTCGTCTCTTTGCGTAGGCGCGACGCCGTGAGACCGCCGCCGGCTTTCTTCGCTGCGTCGTCGAGCAGCGCCTGGCTTGAGAGCAACTGGAGCGCCGCCTTGGCGTTCGAATTGAGGCCGGCCATGGGGCTACCGTTGGCATCCGTGGTCTGGCCGATGTAGACCGACGAAGTGGCGTCGTAGGTCTTGGGCTGGATCAGCGTCAGGACGGCGCCGGCCACGACGCCCACGGCGACGAGGGCGAGGACGAGCCACCACTGACGCGCGACGACGCCGAGGTACGAAGCCACGTCGACATCCTTATCCGCCGGCTGGTCAGCGGTCATTGCACCTCCGGTCCGTGGCCGTCGACGCGAGAGCCGGCGGCGGCTGGCGCCGCCATCCTATCCCAGCAGGCTGTCACGGGGCAGCGGCGCGCGGTACGAGGGGAAGTACTGGCAGTCCAGGATCTCACCCTGGTCGTCGCGCAGGCGCTCGGCGCGCGCGTACGGCTCGAAGAGGTGGATCGCGCGCCCGACCCTGCGCGGCGCCACCTGCTGCGTGAACCCGTACTTGAAGCGGAAGAACTCGTCGTCGCCACGATAGCCGCCGCCGAGGTCGATCGCCGTCGCCGTGGTGCCACAGGCCCACTGCATGGCGTCAAAGAAGAGGACGCTCGTGGGACGCAGATGGGCGCACTCGCGGTCGGCGCCGAGGGCGTGGAAGTGAACGAAGTCGTGGCTGAGCAGGAACAGCGCCGCGGCGACGAGGCGCCCGTCGAGGCGGGCACCGAACAGCACCGCGGCCGGGCCGAGCAGCTCGCGCAGCCTGCGGAAATGGGCGGCGTCGTAGCGGTAGGCGGGCAACGCCTTGCGGCGCACCGCGTTCTCGAGGTAGAGCTCGGCGAAGCGCTCCCAGGCATCGTCGCCGGTCTCGACGCCGCAGGTGAAGCCGGCGTCGCGGGCGCGGCGGATGTTGCGCCGGACGGGTACGCTGAGCGCCTCGATGAGCGCGCAGCTGCCGGCATCGAGTCGCGCCCACACGATCCTTCCCGCCTCCTCGACGTCGAGGTGGCGTTCCATGCCGAGACGGGTCTCGAGCAAGGGGTGGAAGCGGACGAACTCGCTGACCACGGCGTTGGCGCGGCACCAGTCGTCGATCGCGGCGCGAAAGGCGGTCACCGTCTCCTCGCCGGTCTGATGGCGGGCGAGAGGACCGCCGTAACCGACCGGGCTGCTCATGTCGTGCAGCCCGGCGAACCCGGCGCCGAGGTACTCCACCGTGCTCAGATCGCGCAGGATGAAAGGGTACAGGACAAGACCACCGCGATCGCGGTAGACGGCGCCGAGCGCCTTGCCGTCGCCGTGCCGTTCCCAGAGGCGCAGGTAGCCGCTGGTGAAGAACACGTCCTGCTGGCGCGGCGCCAGCTCGGCCAGCGTCGCGTCCCATTCCCCGGCCTGTTCTTCGAGCGTGAGGACCTCGAGGCTCATGACGGCCTCCTTCGTGTGTCGCGCACCCGTTCCAGGATAGCGAGGTAGTCGTGGGCGAGTCTCTGCCGGTCGAAGTGCTCGACGACGTAGCGGCGGCCGTTCTCGCCCAGTCGGCGAGCCTCCGCGGGATCGCCGGCGAGGCGTTCGACCGCCGCCACCAGCGCCTCGTCGTCCTCGGGCGTGAAGGCGATGCCGCAGTCGGCGGTGCGCACGAGCTCGGCGGCGTGGCCCTCGAAGCCGAGCAGGATCGGCTTGGCCATGGCGGCGTCCTCGAACAGCTTGGACGGCAAGATCGTCGTGAAGATCGGACGGCGCTTGAAATGCACGAGACAGGCGTCGGCGGCGGCGAGGACGGCGGGTAGCTGCGGGCGGGCCACCATGCCGGTGAAGACGACGTCGTCGAGGCCTTGAGCGCGCGCCGAGGCCTCAAGCTCGGCGCGCACGGCGCCGTCGCCGACGAGCAGAAAGACGATGTCGTGGCGGCCGTGGTCGCGCAGGCGACGCGCGGCGCGCAGGGCGACGTCGAGGCCGCTCGCCATGCCGATCGTGCCGGCGAAGACGACCATGAACGCGTCGTGCGCCACGCCGAAGCGCTCGCGCACCGCGGGGTCAGGATCGCGCGGGTAGAAGAGGTCGGTCTCGACGCCGTTGGTGACGACGTCGATCTTGGCCGCCGGCACCCCGCGCGCCACGAGCTGCTCCCGGTAGCCGTCGCCGACGGTCACGATGTGGTCGGCCGCCGCGTAAAGACCGCGCTCCATCAGCTCGAGGGCACGGACGGCGAGCCCGCGGTCCATCGCGCCGACGGCGGTGATGGACTCGGGCCAGAGGTCGCGGATCTCGAGCACGAACGGGGCGCGGTGGGCCCAGTGCGCCGGCACCCCCGCCCAGCCGGCGAAGAACTGCGGCGAGGTGGCGATCACGACGTCGGGGCGGCGCACGAAGGGCGCCGCCGCCGTGGCCGCGGCGAAGTATGAGAGGAAGTTCACCGTGCGGCGCACCGTGCCGGCGTTGGCCGCGAGATACGTCCAGACGCGGATCGTCCTGATGCCGTCGATCCATTCCTCCTGCCAAAGCGCGTTGCGGTACCCGTCGTACACGACGCCCGTCGGGACGTTCGGGGTGCAGGTGACGACGGTCACTTGATGACCCTGGCGCACCCACTCCTTGCCCATCGCGTGGACGCGCGCCGCGGGGGCGTTGTTCTCGGGGGCGAAGTAGTGGCTCAGATAGAGGATGTGCATCAGGGCTCGTCCCAGAAGAGCTGTTCGTGATAGCGCAGCGTGCGCCGCGAGGTGCGCACGCGCGCCTGGGCGGCGGCGAGCTCGTCCTCGTCCAGCTCGCCCAGTGCGTACTTGATGCCCAGGTACGGGAGGATGAAGTCCTCCTGATAGACGAAGGTGGAGACGCGGGGGTTGACCTCGAGGAGCTTGTCGCCCTTGAACTGAAGATTCACGAACCAGTCGAGGCCGAGGGCGCGGCAGGCCTCTCGAGCGAAGCTCACGAGGTCGGGCCGCGCCACCGTCCTGAACGACATGGCCAGCCCTGTGTCGACCGCCTCGCGGGTCTTCGTCTGCTGCAACAGGATCTCGCCGCCGGCCGTGAGCGCGTCGACGGTGTGCTCGGGTCCGGCGACGTGCTCCATGACGAGCAAGCGCGGGAACGGGTCAAGGTCGCGGAAGGCGGCGATCGCCTCGTCGAGCGTCATCACGACGCTGTTCGGCCGCTCGCGCAGGATCACGGCCGCACGGTCGACATCGGGACGCAGGACGCGAAAGCCGCGCGACCCTTTGCTGACCGGCGGCTTGAAGCAGACCGGGCGGTCGGGGTAGCCGAGGCGCTCGCAGGCGGCGACGAACGCATCGAGCGAGCCGGGCTCGAGCGTCTCGGGCTGCGGGACCGGCCGTCCGACAAGGCTCGCGTACATCGCCGCCTTGTCGTTGCAGAGGTCGATGGCCCTCGGGGCTGCAACGAGCACGCGCGCGCCGAGCATCTCGAACGCGGCGCGCGCCCGCGCCACCGGGCCGACCTCGGCCGACGATTGGACAAAGAGCACGTCGGGGCGCTCGCGCGCGACGACGTCGGCGAGCGCCCCTGCGTACTCGTCCGACGAGCCGGGCGGAACGACGGCGAAGCGGTCGCAGAGAAAGCGCCCGGCGGCGTCGGCGCGCGCGTCGGTCCCGACGATCGTGACCTCGCGCTCGCCGTTCGTCTTGAGCATGCGGATGAGCGCCGCGGCGCCGGGGCAGCCGACGGCCGTGAGCACGATGGTGAGCGGCGGGAGCGTCATCGTCGGGCGGGCTGAGAAGGGGGCAGGCTCCGGGCGGTGCGCGGGTCCCCGCGCGCCGGGTCGCGGTCCGGCGTCACAGGATCCAGCGGTAGACCTCGAAGACCTCGGCGAAGTCGCAGCCCACGTTGATCCCGCGCGTGAGGGCGACGTTGCGGATGTAGTCCTCGTTCAGGTAGTTGCGGTGGCCCTGGCTCGCGTAGCACGAGAGCGCCTCGACCTTCTTCACCACATGGCGCTCCTCGAGCCGGACGTATGCCTGCTGCGAGAAGTTGAGGTTGTTCCATGGAATCTCGTAGGCCATCACCGTGGTGCGCTTGAAGGCGCGCAGACCCTCCTCGGCGATGGTCTTGTGGTCCTGGTGGAGGTCTATCAGCGCCGGCATGAGGACGCAGTCGGGGGCGATCTCCTGCTGCAGGACGATCATCTCCTCGAGGATCTCCTGGCGGACGGTCGGGAAGGTGCGCACCTCGAAGTCGAAGACCCGCAGGTCGGCCTCGGCGATGCCGAGGACACCGGTCGCGGCGCGGACCTCGTGCTTGAGGATGTCGCGGGGGAACTCCGGCGGCACGCTCTTGGCGGCCGTCGAGA
>CAZTMO010000023.1:0-13035 GCA_964615105.1 uncultured Thermoleophilia bacterium | reverse complement strand
TCGGGCCGGCGGCCGTCGCCGGCGTGACCACGACTCAGGTCGGCACCTTCGCCGTTATGCTCGGTTACGCGCTCCTCCACGAGCGCCCGAGGCCGAACCAGTGGGTCGGCATCGTGGCCACGATCCTCGGCGTGAGCCTGCTGGCCGTGGCCTAGCCCGGCGCCGCTCGGCGCCGCGTGAGGTGTTCTCTGACACTTGACACATGACGGCGATTGGCCAAGGATGTGCACTGTGAGTGCACAGACACAGAGCCACGACGGTCCACCCGAGCACGACGTCCCGCTCGAGATCCTCGGTCGCGAGCTGCGTCGCGCACGCGAGGCGGCGGGCATCGGTGTGCGCGAGATGGCGGGCAGGCTGGGGTGCTCTCCCAGCCATGTCTCGCAGGTCGAGCGCGGCGTGACGAGCCCCTCCGTCCACACCCTCTTCAGCATGGTGAAGGAGCTCGGCGTGTCCCTCGTCGACCTGCTGGCTTCTGTCACCGCCGATGAACCGTCGCTGAACACCGTGGACGGGGGTCCGTGGCCGGGCCACATCGTGCGCGCGGCCGACCGCCGCGGCATCTCCCTGCCCGGAGGGGTCAAGTGGGAGATGCTCATGCCGGCGGTCGAGGACGGGTTCGAGTTCGTCGAGTACGTCTACGAGGTCGGGGGGCACGATGGCGACGACTTCTTCCGCCGTAACGGGTGGGAGTACGGCATGGTGCTCGAGGGGCGGCTGGGCGGCGCCATCGGGTTCACCGAGTTCGAGCTCGGCGTCGGTGACTCGATCGCCTTCGATTCCAGCGCCCCCCATCGCTTCTGGAACGCCGGCGCCGTCACGGCCCGGGCGGTCTGGGTCTGGCACAACCAGACGGGCGTGGCTGACTCCGGACTTGATCACCCTCGCTTCGCCGAGCAGCTCGTCGCCGCGGAGACCGAGTCCTCGGTCCCGGCGGCCCCATCGCGCCGAGGGGGGTGATGACCACAGGACGTTCGCGCCGCACGGCGAGGCTCGCCGGACGACCTCACTCCCGTCGTCCGCGGCGAGCCGCATGAGCCCAGCACTACCCGGTCGCTCGCCGGCAGGTACGCGGCAGGCGCCGGGTCTCATCGCAGGGAGCCGACTGGAGGTGTGGTGGCAGTGACGGACTTCAACGAAATGACGGACGCGGTGGTCCGGGGGGACGCCGAGACCTGCGTGGCGCTGGCCAAGCAGGCCGTGGATTCCGGTGTCGATCCCCTGAGGGCCATCCGGGAGGGGTTCGCCCCGGGGATGCAGACCGTGGGCAAGGGCTTCGAGGACGGCAGCCTCTTTCTTCCCGACATGATGCTCGCCGCTGAGGCGATGAAGGCCGGCATCGCCGTGCTCGAGAAGGCGATGCCGGCCGACAAGGCAGCCGAGAACCGCGCCGGCAAGGCGGTCGTCGCGACAGTACAGGGCGACGTCCACGACATCGGCAAGAACATCCTCCGCATCCTGCTCTCGACCGCCGGCTTCGACGTCGTCGACCTCGGCAGGGACGTGAAGGTCGCGACCATCATCAACGAGGCGGAGGACGAGGAGGTCGACATCATCGGCGTCTCTGCTCTGATGACGACGACTATGATGTACATGAAGGAGCTCATCGAGGAGCTTTCCGAGGCCGGCCTGCGTGACAGGTTCAAGGTCATGGTCGGAGGAGCTCCGGTGACGCAGGAGTGGGCCAACGAGATCGGCGCCGACGGGTACGCGAAGGACGCCTTCGCCGCCATCGCGGTCGCCAACGACCTGGTGAGCTGACGGGGTCCGGGTCAGCCCTCGTACCGACGAAAGGAGCGGAGGAAGTGATCACCTTCTGGGACGTGGTCGAGCGGACCTCTCGCGGCGAGCGCATGAAGGAGTCGGACTTCGACGCCATGCTGTACCAGAACGTGCGCGCCGTGATCGAGAAGTACGACATCCACTTCGACGGAGAGACGGCGGTGCCGAGCGATGACGGCCTCGCCGACCGTGCGTATCAGGCAGCCCTGGAGCTGTTCGTCAATACCGGGTTCTACTGCACCAGCACGCAGCGGGCCGTGCGCTTCACCAAGGAAGAGGTCGAGGAGGCCGTCCGGCATGCCAAGACCGAGTACGTCTTCGGCGAAGGTCGAGAGCGCCATGTCATGGGCCAGCGGAGGGTCGAAGACCCCAAGCCGCCGACCTGCATCTTCTCCCACCTCGGCGTACCCGTGAAGCAGGACCTGTTCCCCAAGGTCTGCCTCGCCCAGGCACAAGAGCAGTACGCCGACGCCTTCTGCTGCGTGTCGCTGCACGACACGTTCCGCGGCATCCCGATCAAGTCCGGGCACCCGGTCGAGGTCGCGGCGTGCATGTGGGACGTCACCAAGCGTCGCGAGGCCGCGCGGCTGGCGGGGCGGCCGGGCTTGGGCCTCTATGCGATGGTCTCCGTGGGCGAGAGCACGTCCTCGATCATCGCCGCCGCGCATCCGGCGTTCGGGGCGCTGCCGAGAGACGTGCCCCAGGTCGGCGCCATCGCGGAGCTCAAGGTCGACTATGAGCGCATGAACAAGGTCGCCTTCCAGCGCGAGGCCGGGATAGGCCTCGCCGGGCTCTACGGGTGCCTGATGGGCGGGTACGCCGGCGGCCCCGAGGGGACGATGCTGGTCCAGATCGCCCACTTCTTCCTCGGGCTGCTCGCCTACGACGTCGAGTACCACATCAACTTCCCTATCGACATCCATCAGACGTGCAGCACGACGCTGCCGATGCTCTGGCTGGTGAGCGTCTACTGCCAGGCCGTCGCGCGCAACTCGCGGATGCTCAACGTCTGCACCACGATGGCAGCCGGCGGACCGGCGACCGACATGCTCTTCTACGAGATGGTGAACGGGGCCATCGCCCACACCGTCTCGGGCGCCCACAGCGTCCAGGGCGGCATAGCGCGCGACAAGTACCCGGAGCACATCGGGACCTTGGAGCTGAGGCTCGGCGCCGAGACCTGCCATGCGGTGGCGAGGTCGGGCATGACCCGCGTCCAGGCGAACAAGATCGTGAAGGAGATCCTGGCCCGCTACGGTGACGACATCCCGGACGCCCCCGTCGGGCAGACGTTCAGCGAGCTGTACGACCTCGAGCGGGTCAAGCCACTAGGCTTCTACGAGGACATGTACAAGCAGAAGAAGAGGGAGATCGAGGAGGTCGGGGTCCCCTACTCCGTTCTCTGAGATACCGGGCCGCGACGCGGCCCGCGAGCGAGGGCCCGTCCTCCCGGCGCGCGGCCACGGAGCCGCCACCGGGAGGGCGGGCCCTCGCGTCGCATCACGGGCTCGATCTGCACGCCGGCGCAGACCGGGTCATGCAGTGAGCTCTGCGCAGGTCATGCGGTGAGCTCCGCCGCCAGCTCGCCGAAGACCTGCGCGTACTTGTCGGCGTCCTCGAGCGAGTGCTGGACCGAGATCGTGAACTCCTGGTCGCGCCCCGGTGCCGCGTAGATGCCGCGGTTCGCCAGGTACAGCCAGGCGAGGTCCATCATTTCGGCGTCCTGGTAGTCGCAGTAGCTCTGGTAGTCGATCACCTTCTCGGTCGTGAAGGTCACGCAGCCCTTGGCGCCCAGCGTGACGGTGTAGGCCGGCAGGGCGTTGTCGGCGATGACCTTCTCGCAACCGTCCGCCAGTCGCCGGCGCACCGCGCCGAGGTGCTCGTATGCCGCGGGGGTGAGGACCTCGAGCAGCGTTGCCTTGGCGGCGGCCATCGCCAAGGGGTTGCCGTTGAACGTGCCGACCTGCCAGACGTCGAAGTCCTCGACTGGCGCGAAGGCTTCGTCGGTGCCGCCGATCGCGCCGCAGGGGACGCCGCCGCCGAGGCACTTGGCGATCGCCACCACGTCGGGCTTGACACCCCAGTACTCGGTGCCGCCGCCCGGGGCCACCGTGAGGCCCGTCTTCACCTCGTCGAAGATGAGCAACACGCCATACTGCCTGGTGAGCTCGCGCACGCCCTCGAGGTAGCCGGGCTCGGGCAGGACGATGCCGATGTTCATCATCGCCGGCTCCATGATCATGCAGGCCGGCACTCTGTCCTCCGCCTTGAGCCTCTTGAGGCGGCCCTCCATCGCGTCGAGGTCGTTGAAAGGTACTGCGACGGTCATCTGCACGACGGCGTCGGGGATGCCGGCGCCGTAGGGGAACGAGCCGTAGTCGTCACGCGGCCCGAAGTCGCCATAGTTGCCCGGCACCGAGACCATGACGTAGTCGTGGTGGCCGTGGTACGAGCCGAAGATCTTCATCACCGTGTCGCGTTTGGTCACGGCGCGCGCGATGCGGATCGCGTCCATCGTCGACTCGGAGCCCGTGTTGGTGAAGCGCCACTTGGGCAATCCCCAGCGCCGCTTGAGCTCCTCGGCGACGAGCACGCCGTCGACGACCGGCTCGCTGAACTGCTGACCGTGCAGGACCTGGTCCTGGATCGCCTTGACGATGGCTGGATGAGCGTGCCCCTGGACCATCGAGCCGAAGCCGTTGAGGTAGTCGAGGTACTCGTTGCCGTCGATGTCCCAGAGGTGCGACCCCTTGCCCTCTCTCAGGTAGATGGGCCACGGGTCGCGCCACTGGTACGAGGAGCCGATGCCGGCGGCGAGCGTCGCGCTCGCGCGCTCGTACATCGCCGCCGACTTCGGCGTCTTGGCGTTGAAGCTCTCGAGCTCGCGCGCGCTCAACTCGCGGAGACGCTCGCGGTCGAGCGGCTTGCTCCCAGCAGACATGGTGTCTCCTTTCGCGTCGACCCGGCGGCGGACCAGGGCCGCGCCGCCCGTCACTCGTGTCATACCACCGGCGGTGTCACGGCCGCGACGGCGGCAATGGTGTCGCGCCCGCGAGGAGCGCCGGGCTGCTCCGCCATGCGGCGGACCGGCCCGTCGCTCCCCATCTGCGCGGCGGTCACCTGCCGAGCAGCGCCCCGACCTTCTTGACCGCGTCGGACGCGTCCCAGCCGAAGGCGTCGGCGCCGATCTCGTCGGCGAACTCCTGGGTCACGGGCGCACCGCCGACGATCACCTTCACCCTGTCGCGCATGCCCGCCTCCTTGAGCTTCTCGACGACGACGCCCATGTACTCGATGTTCAGCGTGAGGAGGCTCGACATGCCGACGACGTCGGCGTCCTGCTCCTTGACCGCGGCGAGGAAGGCCGCGTCGTCGACGTCGATGCCGAGGTCGACGACGTCGTAGCCGTGAGCCTGCAGCATCGAGGCGACGACGGATTTGCCGATGTCGTGGATGTCGCCCTTGACGGTGCCGATGACGACCCTGCCCCGGCTCTCGCGCGCCCCGCCGGACGCCTTGATGCGCGCGTCCAGGACGGCGACGCCCGTCTTCATGACGTCGGCGGCGCCGATCAGTTCGGGCAGGAAGATCACGCCTGAACCGAAGTCGTCGCCGATCTGCCGGATGCCCTTGCCCAATCCCTTCTCGAGGATCTCCAGGGGGTCGACGTCCTTGCCCTCTTCGAGCAGGGCGAGACAGGCCTGCTTGTCACTGTCGATTACCGCCTGGGCGACCTTGTCGAAGTACTGCGTGTCAGCCATCTCTCGGTCCTCTTCTCCAGTCAGTTCGCACTGTTATCATGAGCCGCCCGTCGTCACGCGCCGGACGCCGTCTTGTCAACGTCGCGCTCGCGCACGAAGGCGAGGTAGTCGTCGATCTCGTCCTGGATCTCCTTGGGGACCGGCGACTGGTGCGTGTCGAGGATCTCGAGGGCCTTCGCCTTCGCCTTATCCTGGAGCTCCGTGTGGCCGCGCTCCCAGGTCTCGAAGAACTCCCGGTTGCTGAGCTCGGGGATGAAGAACTCCTTGCGGTACCACTTGCGCGTGTGCTCCTCGTTCATGTAGCTGCCGGGGAGCGGCCCGACTTTGAGGATGAGCTCCTCGGAGAGGCGCTCGGCGTCGACGCGGATGCCCTTGAGGTACTGGCCGATGAAGGCGACCAGCTCGTTGTCGATCACCATCTGGTCCCAGGTGACGAAGTTGAAGCCCGCCGTGCCGCCCAGGCTCCAGGTGAGACTGATGCCGGCGAGCGCGTAGTTGAAGAGGACCATGGCCTTCTCGTAGGCGGTCTGCTCGTCGGTGTCGCAGGAGTCGGTGTTGCCGAAGGCCACGCAGGGGATGCCGTAGTGCTTCGCCATGCGGGCGATGCCGGTGCCGATGGTCGAGTACTCGGGGTTGCCGAACGACCACAGGCCGGTGCGCATGTCCATGCTCGGGTTGAAGCTGCAGAAGCAGAGCGGATGGCCGGGCTTGTAGGCTTGGGTGAGGACGACGAGCGCCACGGCCTCGGCGATGACCTGCACCATCATGCCGGCCAGGGTGGCCGGGCCGGTGGCGCCGGCCATCGTCGCGCTGTAGACCGTGATCGGGATGCCGGCATCGCAGAAGCCCATCATCCAGTCCGTGTAGTTGACGTCGACCACCCGCGGCGGGTTGACGATCACGTGGCCGAGGACGTGCGGCTTCTTCCTGAGCTCCTCGGCCCCGCCGGCGGCAATCTGCCAGATCTTGACGAGGTCGGAGACCTCGTTCGGGGCGCCGGTGTTGTAGACCCAGGTCATGCCCTTGGTCGTGTTCTTCATCATCTCGCCGACGAGGATCTGCGAGTTGATGATCTTGGGCTCGTCGTAGAGCCACATGACCGACTTGTAGAGCCCATGCACGTTCTCGAGGGCGTCGGCCATCAGGGCGCCCTCGACGGCGTCCTTGCGCGTGACCTTGCGCCGCTCGCCCGTACGGATGTCGCGGATGTAGCGCCCGGTCTTGGTCGCGAAGTGGACCTCGCCCTTGCCGATCGCAACGTCGTTCTTGGGCTCGCGACCGTAGATCGTGAACTCGCTCGGACAGGTCGAGAACGCCTTCTCGATGGCCGCCTCGGGGATCTTGACGAGGCGGCCATCGTCCTCGACCGTACAACCCACCTGCGCGTAGAGCTTGGCCGCGCGCTCGTCATCACACCGCATGCCGCCCTTCTCGAGCACATTGACGACCGCGGCGTGGATCTGCTTGCAGTCCTCCTCGGTGATGGCGAAGGCCGTCCCGACCCTCTTGCCTGTGAACCCCTCCACTGTGCAGCCTCCTCAGGTCCTGGGTTGCCCGGTCGCGTGACCGGGCGATCGTTCACCGCTCACCGATGAGCCGTCACCGGTGATCGAAGTAGGGGTCTAGAAGGAAGGCGGCGTCACCGCCCAGATCGCCTTCGCCTCGACGTCGCCGGCGTTCTCCCAACGATGAGGGATCGAGCTGGAGTAGTAGACGCTGTCGCCGACGTCGAGGATGAGCTCCTGGTCGCCGACGATGCCCCTGAAGCGTCCCTGCAGGACGACGCCGCACTCTTCGCCGTCATGGGAATAGAAATCGTCCGACCCACCGCCCACCGGGTAGTTGATCTGGATGAACTCGATGGCGTGCTGCATGTCCGGGCAGAGCATCTCGTAGTCGGCCTCCCACGGCATGACCAGTCTCTTGCGCTGCCGCGCGCGGACGACCGCAACGGCGGGGGGCTCATACCCGTTCTTCGCCTCCGTGACGAGAGATCGACCCGAGGGGGAGGCGGGAAGCGCATCTCGGTCTGGCGAGGCGGAGACAACGCCCGCGTCGGGATCACTGAGAAGACGGCCGAGGTCCACCTCGAGGGCGCTCGCGATCTTCTCCAGCGTGGTGATGGTCGGGGACGAGTCGTCCCGTTCGATCCGGCTCAACATGCTCTTCGAGACCCCGGCCGAGCGGGACAACTCGGCGAGAGTGAGGTGCTTCTGAAGCCGCGCGGCTCGCAGCTTGTGGCCGATCTGCATCGCTGAGCCCTCCCTATCAGACGCAGTATCATGGACCTCCGTCCACTATAATCGAGTTCACCTCGCTGTCAAGAGCGAGTCCGTCCACTATCATGGTACTTGACACCGACACGGTGGACGGCGTACAACTTGGTCTTCAGCCCTGCTGACACAGCCTCGCCAGGGGCCGGTGCGGACTGTGGCACGCGTGGGATGGTCGCGAGGGGGGTCGCGCTCCGTGAGCGTAGATGGGCGGAAGCACGACGCCGGAGAGGAGGTCGTGAGCCGGACGCGCGCGCAAGGCACCAGACGGGCGCCCTCACGATGACGAGGTGGAGTCGAGTCCGTCCGTATCCGTGCACCGCTGGTCCGCCGCCGAGCGGGCCGGTCTGCGAGCATAAGGGGGGAGAATGGCAGAACAGGAGTTCGCGTTCGCACGCAAAGCGAGCGGCCTCGTACGCGGGCTATCCTTCTTCGACGCCTTCCTGGTGGGCTTCATGAACCAGGGCATCATGCCGAACCTGTGGTACGTCACCACGCTCGGGGTCGGCATCTGGTACGGCGCCAACATCGTGGTGGCGGCCGTCGTCGCACTCATCGTCGTGGGCTTCAGCTTCCCGCTCATCTGGGGAATCCTCGGCGGCACCATGCCGCGTTCGGGCGGCGAGTACATCTACAACTCGCGCATCATCCACCCGATCGTCGGGCTCCTCGAGAGTTGGGGCAACGCGTGGGTGTGGATCTTCTGGATCTACATCCTCGCCCCCTGGGTCAACACCGTGGCCCTGTGGGGCATGGCCAACCAGATGGGCTGGGAGGGCCTGGCCGAGTTCACCGAGACAAGGACGGCGCTGATCCTCATCCCGCTGCTCGTCAACGTCGCCTCGTTCCTCACGATCGCCTTCGGACTCAAGATCATGGCCAACATCCAGAAGGTGGTCTTCGTCATCACCACGGCGGGCGTCGTGGTCTTGATGATCGTCTTGAGCATGTACAGCAAGGCCGACTTCATCGCCAAGTGGGATGCGCTCGCCGCCGAGCACGGCTCGCTGCCCTACGCGGACGTGGTGCCCGCCGTCGAGGCGGCCGCCGGCGCCACGCTGCCGACCACGTGGAACTGGGTCGACACGCTCGGCGTGTTGGTGGCGATGACCTACCTCTTCGCCTACGCCTACTGCATCACGTACATCTCCGGCGAGGTCAAGCGCCCGGACAAGACCATCATCCTCTCCAACTTCACGGCCATCATCGTGCCCGCCGCGGCCGTCATCTGGATGGGCATCGCGCTTTACCGGCTGGTGGACTTCCAGTTCGTCGCAGCCGCCGGCTTCATCGACCTGGAGGGCGGCCTCGAGGGCTACACCGTGCCCTTCACGCCCTCCGTGATGGCGCTCGGCTTCATCCTCTTACCCAAGGCGTGGGTCGCCATCATCGTGGCGGCCTCGTACGCCGGCGTGTGCTACTGGTGGTGCGTGCTCTCCTACCTTGCGACGCCCCGTATCATGTTCGCCTGGGGCATGGACCGCATGGGGCCGAAGTGGTTCACCGCCGTCAACGCGCGCTTCGCGTCGCCCATCAAGAACTACATCTTCGTGTTCGTGGTCTCGCAGATCCTGCTGTTCATCTATCCCTTTGCAGGCGACAACATGCAGACCTACACGGTGAGCGGGCTCGAGTGGCTCACCGTGTTCGGCACGACCGCGGTCGCCGCGGTCATGCTGCCCTACCGGAAGAAGGTCGCCGGGATCTGGGAGGCGTCGCCCTACCGCAGTTGGAAGGTGGCCGGCGTACCGCTCATCACGATCGCCGGCATCGCCACGCTGGGCTACCTGTGCCTGCTCTTCTACTTCTTCATCATCCGCTCCGAGATGCGAGAGATCACCGGGCTCTCGCTGATCATGTACGGGGTCATCTACTTCACCGGCTTCGCCTGGTACCTGTACTACCGCGGGCGCAGCAAGTCGGCCGGCATCGACTTGGGCGTGACCTACGGGGCGCTGCCTCCGGAGTGAGCCGGGACAGCGCCGCAAGCGAAGGCCGAGGCGCCGGGAGGGACCCGTCCCTCCCGGCGCCTCTTCTCGCGGGGCGGCCTCGGCGAAGACGGGGCCACCGGGTGTCGTGCCCTCGCGCCGAGGCGAGGATCGTGCGCGGCCGCGCTCGTCGCGTTCGGCGCTCCTCGTCACTCGTCCGCGTCGGCGTACGGCGTGAAGCCCTGCTCCTCGAAGTGCGGGTCGATCCCGAGGTAGTCGCGAACGGCAAGCCGGCGCATGACCACGAAGCTGATGCAGTCGACGAGGCTGAGCTCGCGGCGATGCGCTGCCAGGAACGCGTCGACACCCGCGGCATGGTCCTCGGGTGTCACCCAGACGATGTGCACGAGCGGAAGGAGCTCCTCGACGAGCGCCCCCACGGCCGTCATTCCCCACCGGCGCTGCGCCACTGCCGTCGACTCCAGAGCCGCGTAGTTCGTGGTGAAGAAGCCTTCGGCGCCTTCGACGCCGCGTTCCCACGCGCGCAGGATCGCGCCGTGCTCGGGCTCGGTCCTGTCCAGGAGGGCCATCAATGCGGACGTGTCGACGAAGACGCTCAATGCTCGGCCCCGAAGTATTCGTCGTGCCTGCGCGCTGCCTCTCCCCCGGAGGAGAACCGGCCGGCGGCCGCCAGCGAACGCCGGAGCAGCTCCTGCCGCGACGGCTTGAGTCGGCCGTTCACGACGGTGTCCTCCACCGCGTCCCTGACGACCGCCGAGATGGAGACGCCTCTGTCCGTCGCGACCTCGCGCAGGACCGCCGCCTGTGTCTCGGTGAACTGGATTTGCATGCGGACCATCGTGATACCTCACTGTGATAATGATGGCATACGCAACAGTATGATGGTATCGCGCATCATGCGCAAGACGACAGACGGCGGCGGGCGGCCCATCGGCCGCCCGCCGCTACGTCGTGAGCCCCGTCCGCTCCTTGAACTTCTCGACGCAGTTGATCGGCACGTCGAGCACGCGGGCGATGTTGAACTTCGCCTCGATGAGGTTCGCCTGCCACGGGTGGCTGATGGCGTAGCTGTGGATACGCCCGAACCCGTGCTCGTTGCGCGCCTCGGTCATCACCGCCACGTCGGAGAGGTCGAACGGCGTCACGCCGAGCTTGCCGGCGACGTACTCTTTGGCTTCCTTGAGACGCATGCCGCGGGTCATCTGCATACGGGCCACGAGATCTCCCCCGGCCCGGATACCGCCCATGCCCGCTGCCTGCGCGTGGGCGTTGTGCATCCCGTGAGGGTCGCCCGAGCCCACCTACAAGCCGTCGAGGCGCAGGATGTCGACGCAGGCCTTAGCCGCCCGGCAGGCGGCGTCGCCCGGCGGGTGCACGAACATCGGCACCGCCCCGACACCCATGCCCACGTTCATGTGGACGGGGATCTCGGCGATCTCCATGCACGGTTTGACGATGGCGAGGGCGCGGGCCATGTTCCAGGCGCAGCTCTTGCCGGTGTTCACGTTGACGACCGGCCCATACATGGTCGCGCCGGCCTTCTGCACGGCCGCGAGCTGCTGCTTCGGCCACATGCCGGCGAGCCGCACGCCGTCGTAGGTGAGCCCGCCGTGCATGCCGAGCACGAACTCGCCGGCCATGCCGAGCTGGATACCCATATCGGGGTACTTCGCGCGGATGATCTCCGTCGCGCGTAGCGTGGCCCAGAACTCGGGGTCGCCGGAGGCGCCGGTGGTGTCGAAGTCGATCGCGTCGGCGCCCGCCTCCCACATGGCGTCGGCCATGCGCACGGCGTCCTGCACGGCCATCTCGGCCGCCTCTTCGGCCGCCGCCCGCGCCTCGCTGATCCTCCCCTCGGGGAGTAGGGTCGACCAGTTCTCGCAGGGGCCGTCGTCCTTGGCGTAGAGCCCGAGGTTGGGCATGATGCCGTACTGCATCGGGGCGATCGTGCAGAGCAGGGCGTCGTGGAGGCGCTGGGCCTCGTACGGCAGAATCGTGCGGATCACCTTGAGCGAGTAGTCACCGGGGCAGAGCTCGAGCAGGTCGGCGCCCATCCACTGCTCGTAGGACTGCATGTCCTGGGTGCGCGTGGCGTGGGTCTTCATACCGGTGCCGTCGCAGCTCAGGACGACCTCGTCGCCGAGGTCGACGCCGACGAAGCGCGCCGCCGAGGCGTAGATCTCGAGGAGGTGCTCCTGCTCGTCGGCGGTGAGCGGCTCGACTTTGGCGCGCTTCACCGCCTGCGCGACGCCGGCTTCGATGTCGGCGCGCAACTCGCTGCGCGTCAGACGGACGATCGAGCCGTCGCCCATGCGGGTCGGGATAGGTGTCTCCATGGTCCCCCTTTGCGCCGCGGCCACTGCCGTGGCCCGATGCTATCGGAGCCGGCTTCGTTCGGGTAGGCTGCAACCCATGGACGACCTGACGCAGTGGGACGTGCTCGTCCGCGTGCTGGTGGCCGGGGGGCTGGGGGCGCTGATCGGTCTCGAGCGCGAGCGCACGCGGCGTGCCGCCGGCGTCCGCACGCACACGCTCGTCGCCGTCGGCTCGGCGCTGCTCACGGGGAGCACGATCCTGTACATGAGTGAGCACGGCGGCGCGGGAGCCGGCGAGGCGGTGCGCATCGCCGCCGGTATCGTCACCGGCGTCGGCTTCATCGGCGCGGGGACGATCATCACCTCGCGGGGTCGCGTGCGCGGGCTGACGACGGCGGCGACCGTCTGGGTGACCGCGGGCATCGGGATCACCGCCGGCTACGGCTACCTGCTGCTCGCCGCGCTCGTCGCCGGTCCCGTCACCGTGGCCGTCCTTCTGCTCGGGATCGGCGAGAAGCGGCTCGAGACGTCACTCGAAGGGTTCTATGAGCCGGGCAAGGAGGAGCAGCGCCCACGGGACGGTAGCAGGCCAGGACGCGAGCCGCCGGGCGCCGGCGACCCTTCGGGCTGAGAGCCCGGCGCTTCCTCGCGCCGGCGGCCATGACCGCGGGCATGGCCGTGAGTATGGTAAACGTGGCCAAGAGGACGGCGCGCCCGTACAGCAGGCGCCGTGGTGCCGACTGTCATGCGGGCGAGTTCACGAACATGCCGTGCTCTGATCAGTGCGGTCTCGTCGTGGACCACTGACGGTGGCAGGTCGACGAGGGAGGATCAAGTGCCAATGACGGTGGCAAGTCGAACCGGGAGGACAAAGTGAGAGGACTGAAGGGCAAGGTCGCGTTGGTGACGGGTGGCTCGTCCGGCTTCGGTGAGGCGATCGTGTATCGCTTCGCTG
>CAZTMO010000022.1:0-13262 GCA_964615105.1 uncultured Thermoleophilia bacterium | reverse complement strand
ACGACGGCAAGCATCACCCCGTCGACTCGAGCGACATGGCCTTCCAGATCGCCGGTTCGATCGGCTTCAAGGCAGCGGTCGAGAAGGCGCAACCGGTGCTTCTCGAGCCCATCATGAACGTCGAGATCACGGTGCCCGAAGAGAACGTGGGCGACATCATCGGCGACCTCAACGCGCGCCGCGGGCGCGTGCTCGGGACGACGCCGCGCGGCCACAACAACGTGGTCGGCGCCGAGGTGCCGCTCGCCGAGATGCTCACGTACGCCCCAGACCTGACCTCCATGACCGGGGGTCGCGGCGACTACACCATGGAGTTCCTGCGCTACGAAGAAGTCCCCGCGCACCTCACGCAGAAGATCGTCGACCAGGCCAAGAAGGAGCGCGAAGAGGCCCAGAAGAACTGACGCGCGGCACGTGTCCGCCGCCTGTACGCAACCGCTAGACGAGGGGGTCCTCGTGTCCGGGCACTCGAAGTGGGCCACCATCAAGCACAAGAAGGGCAAGACCGACGCCAAGCGCGGCAAGCTCTTCAGCAAGCTCTCGCGAGCCATCACGGTGGCGGCGCGGGAGGGGGGCGCCGACCCCGGCATGAACATCGCCCTGGCCAACGCGATCGAGAAGGCGAAGGCCGAGTCGATGCCCAAAGACAACATCGAACGCGCCGTCCAGCGCGGCAGCGGCGGGAGCGAGGCCGAGCAATACGAGAGCATCGTGTACGAAGGCTATGGCCCCGCCGGCGTGGCGATCATCGTCGAGGTGCTCACCGACAACAGAAACCGCTCCGCGGCCGAGGTGCGCAACATCTTCAGCAAGCACGGCGGCCAGTTGGCGCAGCCTGGCGCCGTGGCTTGGGGATTCGAGCGTCGTGGCTCCATCACGGTCGACGGTACCAAGTACGATGAGGACACCGTGATGACCGCGGCGATCGAGGCGGGCGCCGACGACGTCGTGCAGGACGGCGACCAGTTCGAGGTCCTCACCCAGCCCGCCGAGTTCGCCGCCGTGCGCGACGCGCTCAGGGCGTCGGGGATCGAGCTCGAGGCGGCCGAGCTCACGATGGTGCCCAAGAACAGCGTCAAGCTCGAAGAGAACGACGCCCGCAAGACGATGAAGATCATGGAGGCGCTCGAGGACTCGGACGACGTCCAGGAGGTCTACGCCAACTTCGACATCCCCGAGGAGATCCTCGAGGCGCTCGCCGGCTGACGCCGGCGAGCGCCTCGCGTCGGGACACCATGATCGTACTGGGCATCGACCCTGGCACCGCGAGCACCGGGTGGGGAGTGGTCGAGATCGAGGGCAACCGGTTGTGCTCGCGCGGTCACGGTTGCATCGTCACCTCGGCCAGGGACCCGAATCACGTGCGCCTGCAGCGGATCTACGACGAGGCGAGGCTCCTCCTGCGCCGCTTCCATCCCGACGTCGTCGCCATCGAGGAGCTGTTCGTCAACGTGAATGTGAAGACGGCGCTCGCCGTCGGCCAGGCGCGCGGCGTCCTGATCCTCGCCGCCGCCGGCTTGTCGCAGCCCCCGTTCGAGTACTCGCCCCTGCAGATCAAGATGTCGGTCACCGGTTACGGCCGGGCGAGCAAGCTCCAGGTCCAGGAGATGACCAAGGTCCTGCTCGGGCTGGAGCGCATCCCGCAGCCCGATCACGCCGCCGACGCGCTTGCCGTCGCGATCTGCCACGCCCATAACCACAACAGCGCGCTGGCGCGTGTCGCGCGCGGCGGGGCCAGAAGGTGATCGCCTCACTCAGGGGTACGGTGCTGGCCGCCGACGCCGAGCGCGCCGTCATCGGCGTCGGCGGCGTCGGCCTCGAGCTCCTGGCCGCCGGCCCCACCCTCGCGGCCCTGTCGCGGCAGGTGGGCGACGAGGTCCAGCTTCACACATACCTCCACGTCCGCGAGGACGCGCTGCAGCTCTTCGGCTTTCGCTCCCGGCGCGAGCGCGCCTTCTTCCTCGCCCTGAACGGAGTGAGCGGCGTCGGGCCCAAGGTCGCCCTCGCCGTGTTGTCGGGGTACCCGGTCGCCGACCTCGAGACGGCCGTGGCCCTCGACGACGTGAAGAAGTTCGAGTCGATCCCCGGTATCGGCAAGCGGCTGGCGCAACGCCTCGTGATAGAGCTCAAGGACAAGGTCGGCGCGCTGCCGGGTGCGGCGCCGGAAGAGGCTGCGCAGGGCACGGCAGGCGCCGGTGCCGACGCCGTCCTGCAGGCGCGTTCGGCGCTGCAGAACCTCGGCCTGACACTGCGCGAGGCCGAGGAGGCGCTCAAAGGCGCGCCGGCCGGCGCCGATCTGCAGGAGCTGCTCAAGCACGCGCTGGCGAGAAAGAGCCCCTCGTGAGCGAGCCGCGGAACAGGATCGGGGACCCCGTCGAACGGCCGGAGGAGCACGACGTCGAGCTCTCGCTGCGTCCGAAACGCTTCGCCGACTTCGTCGGCCAGCATGCCGCGAAGGAGCAGCTCGAGATCTTCGTCCAGGCGGCGAAGAACCGCGGCGACACGCTCGACCATGTGCTGCTCGCCGGACCGCCGGGTCTCGGCAAGACCACGCTCGCCGGCATCATCGCCACCGAGCTCGGGGTCAGCGTGCACACGACCTCGGGGCCGGCGCTCGAGCGCAAGGTCGACGTGGCCGGCCTGCTCACGAACCTGCAGCGCGGTGACGTCCTCTTCGTCGACGAGATCCACCGTCTCAACGCCGCCGTGGAAGAGGTCCTGTATCCGGCGATGGAGGACTTCGAGATCGACATCATGATCGGCGAGGGCCCGGCGGCGCGGAGCATCCGCATGCAGGTGCCGCCGTTCACGCTCATCGGCGCGACGACGCGCACCGGGCTGCTGACGACGCCGCTGCGCGACCGTTTCGGCGTCTGGCAGCGCCTCGAGTACTACGACGTCGACGAGCTGGCGGCTATCGTGCGCCGTTCGGCCGGCATCCTCGGCGTCGGCATCGACGACATGTCGGCGCTCGATATCGCCGGCCGCGCGCGCGGCACGCCCCGCGTGGCCAACCGTCTGCTGCGCCGCGTGCGCGACTACGCCGAGGTCAGGCACGAAGGGCGCATCGAGCACGACATCTGCCTCGCCGCCCTTGAACTCTTCCAGGTCGACGGCGAGGGCCTCGACAAGCTCGACCGCGACATCCTCTGCGCGATCGCGCAGAAGTTCGACGGTGGTCCGGTCGGGCTCGACACGCTGGCCGTGGCGCTGGGCGAAGAGGCCGACACCCTGCAGGACGTCTACGAGCCCTATCTGATCATGCAGGGGTTCCTCAAGCGCACGCCGCGCGGCCGTGTGCTCACGCGCACGGGTTTCGCTCATTGTCGTCTCACCCCTCCGGCGCAGGCGGGCACCCTGTTCGACGAAGGATAGCGCCGGCGCCCAGCGCCTTTCAGGGTACGTGGACTCTGCGAGATGCTGTCGCGGGCAGCGGCTATACTCTGGGGGTGGACGACCTCTTTCTGCACGCGTGCTGCGGCCCGTGTGCCACGGTCGCGGTGCCGGCCTGGCGCGCCGAGGGCGTCGAGCCGCGGCTCTGGTACTGGAACCCGAACATCCAGCCCGCCGTCGAGCATGAGCGGCGACGCCGAAGCCTGCTCCGCTTCGCCGCCGCCGAGGAGGTCGCGATCGCCGATCCGGAGCGGCCTCCCTGTGCCGACGCCGGGCACAGCGCTGCCGAGGCGGCGGTGAGGGCCGACAATCGGGGCGCGCCGGACGCGGGCTGGCTCACGTGGGCGGCGTCGCTGGCCACGACGCCGCCCGACGAACGTTGCGCCGCGTGCCTGCGTCTGCGTCTGGCCGATACGGCGGCTGCCGCTGCGGCGGCAGGCGCCACGGCGTTCTCGACGACACTGAGCGTGAGTCCGTACCAGCGCCACGACCTGATCGAAGCCGCCGGCCGGGCGGCCGAGGACGAGTCCGGCGTCGCGTTCGTCTACCTCGACTTGCGGTCGCACTTCCGCGAGAGTCACGCCGAGAGCAGGCGGCTGGGCCTGTACCGGCAGGTGTACTGCGGTTGCGCGGCGAGCAAATGGGAGGCGTGGCTACAGCGCCGGGCGCGGAGGCGGGCAGAGTGACGTCCGCGCCCCGTCTCACCTTGGCGGACCTCGAGTACGAGCTGCCGCCGGAACTCATCGCGCAACATCCGCTCGAGCGCCGCGACACGTCACGTCTGCTGGCACTGCGACGGGAGCTACCGGGCGACGAGGAGGGCGTTGCGGCGGGCGAAGAGGGGCGCGTGCCGAGGGAGGTAGCACGGGAGCTTCGCGATCTCCGCTTCGCCGATCTCCCCGGCCTGCTGTGTCCCGGCGATGTCCTCGTCCGCAACGACACGCGCGTGTTTCCCGCGCGGGCCTTCTTTCGCCGGGCGACCGGCGGTCGCGTCGAGGTGCTGTTCCTGCGACGAGCGGTCACCGACTGCGGCGACGAGCGTTGGGAGGCCTTGCTGCGGGGGCGCCCTTGCCCCGGGGAGCTCCTGGGAGCGGAAGAGGACGAAAGCTGGTGTCTGCGCTGCGAGGAGCGCCTCGGCCAGGGACGCTGGGTGCTTGCGAACGAGGGCCGGCGCCCCGTCCTCGAGCTTCTCGCCGAGGTGGGGAAGACACCGCTGCCGCCGTACATCCGCGCCCCCCTCGCCGACGGCGAGCGGTATCAGACCGTCTACGCCCGCGCCGTCGGCTCCGCCGCGGCGCCGACGGCCGGCCTGCACTTCACCGCGGCCGTCGATGCGGCGCTCGCCGCCGTGGGGGTCACGATCGAGACGGTCACGTTGCACGTCGGTCTCGGTACGTTCAAGCCGCTCCAGAAGGAGCTCCTCGACGACAACCGCCTCCACGACGAGCGCTTCTCTGTCGAGGGCGCCGCGTGGCGGCGCATCCTGGCGGCGCGCGAAGCTGGTCGGCGCGTGATCGCCGTCGGTACGACGACGGTACGTACGCTCGAACACCTGGCGCTGGAAGAAGATGTCCCGCCGGCCCGTCGCGACGCCACGGCCGCGCCCGGCGCCGACGGCACGATCCGCGGCGAGACAGGGCTCTTCATTCGACCCGGCTTTCGCTTCCGCGTGGTCGACGGGCTGCTGACGAACTTTCATCTGCCGCGCTCGAGCCTGCTCGCATTGGTGATGGCGTTCGCCGGCGTCGCGGCGACGCGCGCCGCATACCGCCACGCCGTGCGCGAACGCTATCGCTTCTACAGCTTCGGCGACGCCATGTTGGTGCTGCCGTGACGCCGTCGCCAGGCGTGACCATGCGCGCGGAGGGGTTCTCGTTCACCGTCGAGGTGCGGGACGGACGCGCTCGCGCAGGGCGGCTGGTGACGCCGCACGGCGAGGTCGAGACGCCCTGCTTCATGCCCGTCGGCACCAAGGCTACGGTCAAGGCCGTGCTCCCTCGCGACCTCAACGCGCTGGGGGCGCGCATCGTCCTCGCCAACACGTACCACCTGTATTTCCGGCCCGGCCTCGAGACGGTCGCCGCGCACGGCGGCCTGCACCGTTTCATGGGCTGGGACGGGCCGGTCCTCACCGACTCCGGCGGCTTTCAGGTCTTCAGCCTCGCCGGGACGCGCGTCCTGCGCGACGACGGTGTCGAGTTCAGTTCGGTGTACGACGGCTCGCGACATGTCTTCACGCCGGAGCTCGCGATGCGCGCGCAGGAGGCTCTCGGCGCGGACATCGTCATGTGCCTGGACGAGTGCGCTCCCGGGACGGCGACCCGGGACGAGCTGGCCGCCGCGGTCGCGCGCACGACGCGTTGGGCGGCGGCCTGCAAGGCAGCGCAGACACGCTCCGACCAGTTGCTGATCGGTATCACGCAGGGCGGCGTCGACGAAGGCCTTCGCCGCCGTTCGGCCGCCGAGCTGCTCGACGTCGGTTTCGACGCTTACGCCGTCGGCGGCCTCTCGGTCGGCGAGCGCGGTGCCGACATGCTGGCCACGGCCGACCTCATGGACGAGCTGCTCCCTGTCGACCGGCTGCGGTACTTCATGGGCATCGGCGACCCGCGCGGCATCGTGGACGTGATCGCTCGCGGCGTCGACGTGTTCGACTGCGTCCTGCCCACGCGCATGGCGCGTGCGGGTACGGCGCTCACCCGCGCCGGCCGCCTCAACCTGCGCAACGCGCGCCACGCAGACGACCTGCGACCCCTCGACCAGTCATGCGACTGTCCGGCGTGCGCCGGGTTCACGCGCGCCTACCTCCGTCACCTCGTGATGCAGAAAGAGATGCTTGCCGCGCAGTTATTGAGTCTGCACAACTTGCGGACTCTGATAGCATTGGCGACCGAAGCGCGGGCGGCGATCGTCGCCGGACGCTTTGCGGACTTCGTCGCCGCGAGCGAAACGCCGACTCCAACAGGAGAGTGAACGTGACTGGCACCGGGATGCTCATCGTCTGGATCCTCATCTTCTTCGGGATCTTCTACTTCCTGGCCGTGCGCCCGCAGCGCAGGCAGCGCCAGGCGCACAACGAGATGGTGGCGATGCTCAAGAAGGGCGACGAGATCGTCACGATCGGCGGCCTGTTCGGGGTCATCCGCAGGATCGGCGACGACTGGGTCGAGCTCGAGGTCTCGAAGGGGACCCGCGTCCGCTTCCTCAAGAAGGCGGTCTCGCAGATCGTCAGCGAGGAAGAGGAGGACGAAGAGGAGTACGAGGAGTCCGCTGTGGACGAGATCGAGGCGGCCGACGAAGAGGCCGACGCGGCAGACGAGGAAGATCTCGAGGACGAGGACGAGGCGCCCGTCGCCGACGAGCAGACGGCGGCCGCCGAGGCCGAGACCGACGCCGACGCGCGACCCGAGGCCGAGCGTCCGGCCTGAGCGCCGCGGAGGCTGATCGAAGGGATTTGCACGACGAGGGCCCTGCAGGTATTGCAGGGCCCTCGTCGTGCAGGGATTCCAGCCTGCGCCACGAACAGCCTCCTGACGTGGTGTCGAACGAGGAGCGAGTCCCCATGGCGCATGTCCTAGCCTTCGCCAACCAGAAGGGGGGAGTGGCGAAGACGACCTCGACGGTGAACCTCGGCGCCGCCCTGCGCGAACGGGGGCTGAGCGTGCTTGCCGTCGACATGGATCCCCAGGGCAATCTGACGATGAGTCAGGGCGTCGACACCGAGGGCCTCGAGAAGAGCATGTACGACGTCCTCGTGCATCGCCTGCCCATCAGCGAAGTGATCTACGCACGCGAGCTCGACGTCGCGGCGGCGAGCATCGACCTCGCCGGCGCCGAGATGGCGCTCTCGTCCATGATCGGCCGCGAGCGCGCCCTGCAACGCGCCCTTGACGAGGTGCGCAAGGAGTACGACTACATCCTCATCGACACGCCGCCGTCGCTCGGCCTGCTCACCATCAACGCCCTGACTGCGGCGGAGAGCGTGATCGTCCCCGTGCAGTGCGAGTACCTCTCGCTTCGGGGCCTGCTCCAACTTGAGCGCACGCTCGACATGATCCGCGAGAACCTCAACCCGAAGGTGAGGATCAAGGGCATTCTGCCGACGCTGTTCGACGCCCGTACCAGGCACGGGCAGGAATCCGTCGAGGTCCTGCGCGAGAACTTCGGTAAGCTTGTGTTCGACACCGTGGTCCGGAAGACCATCAAGTTCGCCGAGGCGCCGGTCATCGGGAGCTCGGTGCTCAAGTACGACCCCAAAGGAAGGGGAGCCGAGGCGTACCGTGCGCTCGCGCGGGAGGTGCTGAATGGTCGATCGTCCTAGCATGAGGGATGGGTTGAGCGAGCTCTTCCGGCGCACGGACGGCGGCCTGCCGCCCGGCGAGCAGCCGGGGCTCGAGCCCCCGGTCAAGGGGCGACCGTATGTCACGACGATCAAGGTCGTCGGTGTCGGCGGCGCAGGGACCAATGCGGTCAACCGCATGGTGGACTCCGGTGTCAAAGGCGTCGAGTTCATCGCCGTCAACACCGATGTCCAGCAACTGGACGTCTGCGACGCGGACGTCAAGATCCACATCGGCCAGGAGATCACCCACGGGCTCGGCGGCGGCGCCGACCCCGAGGTGGGTCGCGAGGCCATGGAGGCGTCGCGCGACCAGCTCAAGGCGGCGCTGCGCGGCGCCGACCTGGTGTTCGTCACCGCCGGCGAAGGCGGCGGTACGGGGACCGGCGGGACGCCGGTCATCGCCGCCGTGGCACGCGAGCTCGGCGCCGTGACGATCGCCATCGTCACCAAGCCGTTCCACTTCGAGGGCAGCCGGCGCATGCGCCAGGCCGAGGAGGGCATCGGCAGGTTGCGTGGGATCGCCGACACGGTGATCGCGATCCCGAACGATCGCCTCATCGAGGTCGTCGAACGCACGACCAGCGTCGTCGAGGCCTTCCGCCACGCCGACGACATCCTGCGCCAGGGTGTGCAGGGCATCTCCGACCTCATCACCGTGCCCGGGCTCATCAACCTCGACTTCGCCGACGTGCGCACGATCATGAAGGACGCCGGCACGGCGCTCCTCGGGATCGGCATCGGGAGCGGCGAGAACCGCTCACAGGAGGCGGCCGAGATGGCGATCCACTCGCCGTTGCTCGAGACGTCGATCGAGGGCGCCCACGGCATCCTGCTCAACATCACCGGCGGGACCGACCTGGCGCTGTTCGAGGTCAACGAGACGGCGGGCATGATCGCCGCCGCGGCCCACGACGACGCCAACATCATCTTCGGGGCCGTCGTCGACGAGCGCCTCGAGGGCAAGATCGCCGTGACCGTGGTCGCCACCGGGTTCGGCGACGAGGTCGCACACGACGTCCGCGGAGGCGGCGACGAGCCGGCTCCGCGGACGCGACGCGAACCGGCCAGGTCGTCCGCTGAGGCGGCGCCGGGCGAGTACGACATCCCGTCGTTCGTCCGCCAGCCCGAGGAGTAAGGCGCACCATGCCGCAGGACGGGGCGACGGCGTCACGCGTGGACACCACCGCCGTCGCCGCTCTCGGCGTGGACCTCGATCTCGACCTCGACGTCTTCGACGGCCCGTTCGACCTGCTCGTCACCCTGATCCTCCGCGACGAGATCGACATCTGGGAGGTTCGCGTCTCGCGCATCATCGCCGAGTACGTCCTGCGCCTGGCCGACAGCGGCGACTTCGACCTCGACGCGACCTCGCAGTTCGTGGTCCTGGTCGCCGCCCTGCTCGAGATGAAGTCGCGTCTGTTGCTCGAGGACGAGAGCGAGCTCGAGCTCGAGGACCTCGACCCGGAGGAGGCGGCGCGCCGGCTCTTCGAGCGTCTGGTGCGTTACGGGCAGTTCCGCAACGCCGCCGGGATGATGGACGCGCGCTGGACGGCTCACTCCGGCCGCCTTTTCCGCAACGCCCCTGTGCCGGCGGCGCTCCTCCGCCGCCCCGTGCCCCAGGCAGGTCTCGCACCCGGGACCCTGGCGGCAGCGCTGACGCCGCTTCTTCGCGATCCGCCGGCGCCCGACACGAGTCACCTCGCCGATCTCGCCGTGTCTCTCGTCCGCGAGCTGCGCCGGCTGCGTCGCGTGCTGGGCGATGCGGGGCGGTTCACGTTCAGCGCCGTCGCGCCGAAGGGGCGAGTGGAGCGCGCGGTGACGTTCTTCGCGCTGCTCGAGCTCCACGCCAGCGGTGAGGCCCGCCTGCGGCAGACGCGGCACTTCGGCGAGATCGAGGTGACGCGGGTGTTGCAGCCGGCGGCCGCCGGCTGAGGCGCCCGCCCGCGGGGTGACGCCACAGGTGGCGCTGGGATAGCATGCCGGCACGCACACCCGCGTGCCGGCAAGTCATTCCGGCCCGAAGACGATGGACGATCTCTCCCGACAGCTCGAAGCCCTGCTCTTCATCTCGCCGCGTCCGGTGACGGCGGCCGACTTGGCCACGGCGTGCGAAGTCGACGACGGCGAAGTCGCGCGCGCCGTGGAGGCGTTGGCCGCCGAATACGCGGACGGCCGCCACGGGCTTGTCCTCCTCGAGGTGGCGGGCGGCTACACGCTCGCCGTCGCCGACGACTGCGCCGCCGTGGCCCGCCGTCACGGCGGGCTGGAGCGGCCGGAGGACCTCAGCCCGGCGCTGCTCGAGACGCTGAGTGTGGTCGCCTACCTCGAGCCTGTGACACGAGCCGACATCGCCGAGGTGCGCGGCGTGTCGTCCGAGTGGGCCCTGGCGGGACTCGAGGAGCGTGGCCTGGTCGAAGAGAAAGGCCGCGCCGCCACCCCGGGGGCGCCGATCCTCTACGGGACGACCGACCGTTTCCTCACCTTGTTCGGTCTTCGCACGCGGGACGAGTTGCCGCCGCTGGAGCAGTTCTCCCTCGAGGCGGGCGAGGTCGAGGAGATCCGCGCCCGCCTGCTCGCCAACGCAGCGAGGAGGCGGGCGTGAGCGGGAACCCCGTGAACCTCGTGGTCTACCTCGCCCGCGCCGGTGTCGGCTCACGCCGCTCGTGCGACGAGCTCGTGCGCAGCGGCGCCGTGACCGTTAACGGCGAAGCCGTGACGTTTCCGCGCCACAAGGTCGCGGCGGGCGACGTCGTCGCCGTGAACGGCGATCCCGTCGCCCCTCTCACGCTGCGCTACGTCCTCGTCAACAAACCCCGCGGCGTCGCGAGCACGCGCAGTGACCCCCACGCCGACCGCGTGATCGTCGACCTCGTCCCCGAGGGGCGCACGCTCTTCCCCGTAGGGAGGCTCGACGTCGAAACGTCCGGGCTGATCGTGCTGACGAACGACGGCGTGCTTGCGAACCGCCTCATGCATCCGCGGTACGGGGTGCCGAAGACATACACGGTGCGTGTCCGTGGCAAGGTCACACGGCGGGCGCTCGCCAGCCTCCGCCAAGGCGTCATGCTCGAAGACGGGGTCACGGCTCCGGCCGACGTCGAGTTGCGCAAGCAAAGCGCCAAGACCGCCCTCCTGGACCTGACCATCCACGAGGGTCGCAAGCGTCAGGTGCGGCGCATGTTCCAGACGCTGGGCCTCCCGGTCGAGGAGCTGCACCGTCGCCGGTATGGGCCGCTGTCGGACAAGGGCCTTGCGCCGGGCGGCTACCGTGACCTGGGCGGCGACGAGGTCGACGCCCTGCGCCGTGCCGGCGAGGACGTCGACAGCGCGCTCGCCGCCGAGGTCGAGGGCGACCCGGTGCCGCTCGCCGCCGGCGAGACGGCGCCGGCCGAACGGACGGTGGCGGGACCCGTCGCGCCACCGGAGCCCGGCGCCACGGCCGGCGAACGCGCCTGAGCCCGGCTGCCCCGCGGCAGGGGCCCACGCGCGACCGGGCCGGTCGAGGGCTCCGGTGTATACTCTCTGCTCTTACGACGAGGCGAGGACGATGCCGCACGACACCCCCGGTCGCCTGCGCGCCCTGCGCGGCGCGACGACCGTCGAGACCGACACCAGCGAGGCGATCAGCGAGCGGACTGCCGAGCTCGTCGAACGGCTGCTCGAGAAGAACGCGCTGCCCGTCGACGACATCGTCAGCGTCGTGTTCTCGGCCACGCCGGACCTGACCGCCGACTTTCCGGCTGTCGCCGCCCGCGGCGTCGGCCTGTCGGGCACGCCGCTGTTGTGCTGCCAGGAGATCGCCGTCTCCGGCGCGGTCGAGCGCTGCGTGCGCGTTCTCGTGCACTGCTACCTCGGGGAGGGGCGCGCTCCGCACCACGTGTACCTGCACGGAGCGCGCCAGCTCCGCCTGGACCTGCCGGAGTGACCACGTGAAGTCGATCTCCAGGCCGGGTCTGCCGGCATGATCAGATGAGACTGATCCCCGAGCTGGACCAGATGGTGGCGTACGAGCCGGGTCAGCCGCTCGATCTCGTCATGCGCCGCTTCGGCCTCACCGAGGTCGTGAAGCTGGCCTCCAACGAATCCCCGTTCCCGCCCTTCCCTGAGGTACGGGACGTGCTCGTGGCTGCGATCGATGACCTCAACCGTTACCCCGACGGGCACTGCACCGACCTGCGCGCGGCGCTCGCCGCTCACTACGGCCGTGACGACGGGGAGATCGCCGTGGGCAACGGCTCGTGTGAGCTCCTGATGCTGCTCGGGGACGCGGTCCTCGAGGGCGGGGACGAGGTCGTCTTCGCCGACCCGTCGTTCGTCGTCTACGAGGACGTGTGCCGCCGGCACGGGGCCGTTGCCGTCAAGGTGCCCACGGTCGACTTCGTCCACGACCTCGAGGCGATGGTGCGTGCCGTGACGCCGCGCACGAGGATGCTCGTCGTGTGCAACCCCAACAACCCGACGGGAACGTATGTGCCCGTCGCCGGCATCGCCGCGCTGGTCGAGAGCCTGTCCGAGGACGTGCTCGTGGTCATCGATGAGGCGTACAACGAGTTCGTGGACGCCGCGGACGCGCAGGACGCGCTCGACTTGCAGGCGGCGCACGAGAACGTCGTCGTGCTGCGCACGTTCTCGAAGATCTACGGGCTCTGCGGCCTGCGCGCGGGTTACGGCCTGTGCGCGCCGCGGCTCAAGCGCGCCCTCGACAAGCTGCGCCAGCCGTTCAACGTCAATCGGCTGGCGCAGGCGGCGGCGACCGAGGCGCTTCGGCACCAGAGGCAGGTCCGGGCGCGGGCCGCGGAGAACGCGGCCGAGCGCGCCTACATGGTCGAGCGCCTCGCCGCGCGCGGCCGCGCCGCCGTCCCCAGCGAGGCCAACTTCATGCTGGTCGACGTGCGCGGGCTCGCGGTGCCGTCGGAGCACGTCTTCGAAGCATTGCTCTCCAGAGGGGCGATCGTGAGGGACGGGCGCGCACTGGGCTGCCCCGGCTGGGTACGGGTGAGTGTCGGAACGCGGGCCGAGGCGGACTTCTTCCTCGAGAAGCTGACGGAGCTCGAGGCGGGGTCGCTGTCCGGTCCCGCGAGCGAAGGGAGGACGAGCTGAGCATGATGGTCATCATGCGTGAGTCGGCGACCGCCGAGGAGGTCGCCCACGTCGTCGCGCGCGTGGAGGAGGTCGGTGCCTCGGCGCACGTTTCGACAGGCGAGCGCGTGACTGTGATCGGCGTCATCGGCGACCGCGAGGAGCTCACCGCGCTGCCGCTCGAGGCCATGCCGGGCGTCGAGCGGGTGGTCGCGATCCTCAAACCGTACAAGCTGGTGAGCCGTGAGTTCCACGCGACGGACACGGTGGTCGACGTGCGAGGCGTCAAGCTCGGTGGCGGGCATTTCGCGATCATCGCGGGGCCGTGCTCGGTCGAGACGCCCGAGCAGGTCATGGCTTCAGCCCGCGCCGTGAAGGACGCGGGAGGGCACATGCTGCGTGGCGGCGCGTTCAAGCCCCGGACCTCGCCCTACGCCTTCCAGGGCCT
>CAZTMO010000021.1:0-13496 GCA_964615105.1 uncultured Thermoleophilia bacterium | reverse complement strand
GCTCCTTCTCGATGTCCGCCCGTATCTGGGAGGCCGGGCGCGGCGACGCCTTCGGCGCAGCGCCCGACGTGGTGGCCGAAGCCGTCGTGGTTGACATGTCGCTCATGATCCTCTCGCCTCCTCGCCGGACCGCGTCCTAGGCGACGCGCCGTCGGGCGCGCCCGCAGAGTCAGGCGCGAAGCCGCCCGGCGCCGCCCGCCCCGGCTTCATCCTGGCGCGCACCCCGCCGGTCGTCATGCGGACGTTCTCGCCGATCAACGCTGCCGTCTTCTTGCTCTCGGCAAGCGCCGTCTCCCCTGCCGGCTTTCGGGCCTTCTCCACCATGCCGCGGCCCACGGCGACGAGGATCGCGACGACGACGCACAGCGCGCCGGTCACGATCAGCAGCGCCGCCCACAGCGGCAGCACGAGGGCGATGAGGACGGCGATCGTCGCCAGGGCGAAGCCGAGGGCGTAGAGTGCCAGCACGCCGGCACCGAGAAAGACGCCGACCGCACCGCCGAACTGCTTCCCCTTCTCCTTGAGCTCGGCGGCTGTGAGTTCGCGGTGCAACTCCGCGAGACGTCGCCCCCGGGCGCGGATGTCGGCGACCGTGGCGACCAGGCGCTCCTGCACTCTCATGCTCCCCCCTCTCGCCCGCCGGCGGGCGATCCGCCGCAGCGCCCCACTGCTCGCCCGGCGGAGTCGAGGCGAGCCTACCACCGGCGCGACCCCGGCACACCACCGGAGGCCGGCTCACTCCGGGACCACGCTCACCGGCGTGCCCTCGGCGCCCTCGACCTGCCGGCGCCAGGCCACACGCTTGCCGATGCGCGCGCGCCAGTGCCAGCGCCGCGTCTTCTCCTCGTCCTCGATCGCCTCCAGCACGCTCGCGACCCTCGCGTACGTACGGGCGATCTCCTGCTCGCTGAGCCCGTAGTCGCCGAGCCAGTCGATCACGACCCGCAGGTTCGTCGTGATGTCGGTGTACAGACCCCAGTCGTCGGCGCAGACCTCGGCGATGTAAGGCACGTAGATCGACAGGTCGTCGTCCACCTCTCGCACCGGCAGATCCTTGAACAGGGCGATGATGTCGTGGACGTCCTTCTGGTTGATGCGGCCGATCTGCGCCTTGGCGATGAGCGCGTCGACCGGCGAGATCGCGTACTCGTCGAGCTCGAGGCGCTCGCGCATGTCGACGTCGTGGTCCATGCGCATCACGTCGAGGAAGACGTCGACGTGGTGGACGAGGGGCTGCGCCGGTACGTGCCCCTCGGCGGACGCCGCGGCGTCGCGTACAGCTTCGTCGGACTGATCTCCCGCCTCGCCTGCCGCCGCGCGGTGCCGCGCCGCCATGGCGCGTACCACCTCCTTCCTCATGAACTGGAGCTGCATCCCCTCGGTCGCGTGGCTCACGAACTGATTCTGGACGTAGCCCAGCCCCTCGAAGACCCGGACCAGCTCCTCCCGCTGCGCGAGGAGGCCGACGAGGTCGACGTCGGAGTACTCGCGGTCCATGAAATCGAGGTCGATGACATGACGGCGCACGGCGAGGCCGCCGGCGAGCCGCACGGTGACGCCGGCGGCCCGCGCCGCGTCGATCATCGCCATGGCCTCCTTCATGAGGCGGTCGTTGAGAAGCCGAGGCCGCCGGTCCCAGCCCAGCCACGACTTCTGCGGCTCACCCCCTGGCGCCCCGTCGACGTCGCCGAGCAGGGTCTCGATCGGCTCCTCGATCGTGTCCAGGATCGGCTCCGCCACCCAGAGTCGGGGGCGGCTCGTGTCCGCCAGTGGCGCGAGCAGGCCCAGGTCCTCGAGCTTGCCGACGGCCCGTCGCGCCGCCCCGTCGCTCGCCCACATCATGCGCCGCGCCTCGGGCACCGAGATGAAGGGCGAGACGAAGAGCTCGTCCACGAGCTCGTGCAGCTTCTCGTCGGCACGCGACCGATAGCCTTCGTGCAGGCGGAGCAACCTGCGCGTCTGGGCGTACGCGCGCTCGGCGGTCTCGCGCACGCCCTCCAGAAAGAAGAGCAGCCAGGGCAGCCAATCGCCGTGGGTCCGTAGCCGCTGGAGCAGCGTGTAGTACTCGCGACGGCGCGCCTCGAGGTAGGCGGAGAGGTAGAGGAGCGGCTGCGCGAGCCTCGCACGCTCGGCGAGGAAGACGTGGACGAGGATGCGCCCCAGGCGCCCGTTCCCACCGAGGAACGGGTGGATGGACTCGAACTGGGCGTGCATCATCGCGCACTGCACGAGATCGGGCAGACGGTCGCGATCGGCGATGAAGCGTTCGAGTTGCGCGAGCCGGACGTGCATCTCGCGCACCGGCGGCGGCACGTAGACCGCCTCAGCCAGCGTCGACCCGGGAGGACCGATCCAGTTCTGCGTGGCGCGGAACTCGCCCGGCATCCGGGCCGTCGTCGGCTCGCCGCGCAGGAGACGCTCGTGAAGGGCGCGGATGAGCTCCAGGTCGAGAGGGTGCCGAGCGATGACCTCGACACCGTACATGAGGGTGGCGAGCGCGTTGCGCACGTCGTCGAGCTCACGCAGAGGCGCGCCGGGCGGCGCCGCGGAGATCTCGTGCAGCAAGACGTCGGTGAGGGTCACGTCGGCCCCCTCGATGCGCGAGTTGCACAGCGCCTCCTGGCGCAAGAAGGGCGCCGTGAGAGCGGCCGGACACGGCAGCTCGGCTCCCAGACCCGACAGGGCGCCCAAGGCCGCGTCGGCGCGCGACAGCGCGAGGGCGAGCTCGCCCGTGAACCTGAGCTTGAGCGGAAGCGGCGCCGGCACGAACGCCGCATGACCCTCGGGGCTCGTGACGATCCGCCCAGCCCTCTTCGACCTGAACTCGTTTGGGTCCATCGCACCGTTCTCCCGTCTCTTCCATCATCGACGTGCCCGGCGACGCGTTCGTCGCGTCAGGCCCACGTCCGCGCAGTCTGCCTCTCCAGAAGTATACGCAGCGTTCCGCTGATGCAGTCTCCCCACACGCACCGACATACACGCCGACGACAGGTGCGTCGTTCCGGGCTCGACGGTGGGGGGTCACCCGCCGACGGTCGATCCGTCGTCGACGATGGACGCGCCTGCCGACGGCCGATCCGTCGCTCCGGGCGATACGGGACGAACGAACGGGATGCGGCCTCAGACCCTGAACCGGCGATCACGTCGCCCGCCTTCGGAGGCACGGCTCCTCATCGGCCGAGCCTAGCTCCGCGCCAGGAGGCAGGACACCTTGCGGCAGAACGGTGAGAGCTGGGGAGTGCCGCCGCCCTGGCGCACCGCCGCGATCACGCGGGGGCCGTCGATGGGGACCATGCCGCCGAGCCTGTCCACGGGCAAGCCGCGATAGGCGGCAGGGACCAGCGGCGTGCTGGGCCCCAGGACGAAGACCCGCGCCGCGCCCTCGACGGCCCGCACGAGGCTCTCGAAGGAGTCGTTGAGGATGGTGGTCGCCGTGATGACGACAAGCTCGGGCCAGGAGCCGAGCATCGCGAGAAACTGGCGCTCGTCTCCCATGCCGCGGTCGCGATCGAGGATGCGCAGGTCCACGCCGAGAGCCTCGAGTTGGGCGATCACCGGAGCGAAGAAACCGACCATCGCGACCCGTGTGCCCTTCGTGATGCCGAAAGCCCGGACGAAGTCGTCCTTCTCGTCGACCGGCAGGGCCAGCGCCGCGCTCCGGTTCAGAGCGTTGACGGTCGCAAGGCCGACAGAGCGCTCAAGACTGTGATCGCTGCGCAGGAGGTCGAGGAGCTCGCCGGCAGGTCCTCCCTCGTAGTCGCGGTAGTCGGGCACGCGAGTACATCTCGCGGCGCGTCCACTCATCGTGTAGCTGAGACCCACGTCGCCGCTCGTGGTCTCCACCGCGGTGTAGCCCAGACCAATGGTGAGCGTGGCGACCGTCGTCTGCTCGGCCTGACCACGAAATGCCCCGTGGAGAGCGTCGATCAACTGCATGGCGCATCCATGGACATCGGCGTCGGGACCGTCCCGGGGAGCGCCGTTGAGACGCAGGGACGAGGGCGGACCACGTCGGGGCGGCGGGCTGACGCCTCACCCCGGACCCACGATCCCGGCCGGTGGGCGATGGACATCAGCAAGCTGAGGCGCTCCGGGCGAACGTCGCGCACGGAGAGCCGGTCTCTGTCGGAGGGCATTGCGACCCCAGGGCAGGCTTTTTCCTGAGCATATGCTCAGAATACCATCTGAGGGTGTCCGGCGTCCGCAGCCTGCCTGTCTGGGCAGGTCCGGCACGCTGGGACGTCGACCGGGGCGTTCCTACGGTGCCGCCTGGTGAGACTCGGCCAGCACGCCGGCATCGGTCAGAAGGTCGAGCAGCGACGGCATCAGGGCGGGCGGCGCGGCCACCACGGCGGGGCCGCGGCCGTAGGCCGCGGCGAGGTGCCGCACCTCCGCGCCGGCCGCCCGGGCGATCACGCTCCCGGCGGCGTAGTCCCAGGGGTTCAGGTCGAGTTCGAAGTAGGCGTCCACGCGGCCCGCCGCGACCTGGCACAGGTCGAGCGCCGCCGAACCGGCGCGGCGGATGTCGCGGACGCGGGGCAGGATGTGGGCCAGCGCCGCCCCCTGCCGCGCGCGCAACGCGGCGTCGTACGAGAAGCCCGTGGCGACCAAGGCGTCGGCCAGACTGGTCTGCCGTCGCACGGAGAGGCGCCGGCCGTCGCAGACGGCATGTTGCCCGGCGACGGCCTCGTAGGTGCGGGCGGCGAGCGGCTCGTGGACCACGCCTATGCGCAGGTCGCCGTCCACCTCCACGGCGATCGAGACGCAGGAGACCGGGTAGCCGTAAACGTAGTTCGTGGTGCCGTCCAGGGGATCGACCAGCCAGCGCACGCCGCTGGACCCGGCCGCGAGCGTGCCTTCTTCGGCGAGGATCGCATCGTGCGGTCGCTCGCGTACGAGCGCCGCCACGATCGCCTCTTCCGCGCGCCGGTCGACCTGGCTGACGAGGTCCGTGGGCGAAGACTTGCTGCGGACGTCCAGCGGCCCGGACCGGCCGACAAGATGCTCCTTGCCGGCGCGCGCGGCGAGGTCGCGCGCCAAAGCGCAGAGACGTTCCAACTCGGGGAGATCGGCGGATCCTGCACCCATCATCGGGACGCCTGCGGCCGGCGCGAGCCGGTCATCCGCCCGGCGGAGACCCGCTGCCGCGCACCGTCGCGGGCGCTCAGCTCGGGCAGAGCTTCTCGACCCTGGCCAGCAGCACTTCGGGCTCGACCGGCTTCTCGATGAACGCCTGCACGGGAAGCCAGGCGTCGTCCCTGTCCTTGTCGGAGAACTTGCCGACGTAGATCCCCGCCTCGTTCACGGCGGTGAGCATGATGCGCGGCAGGTCGCGGGTGCGCTCGTCGTCCTTGAGCGCACGGGCCATCTTGAAGCCGGCCGCCGTGTCCTCGGGCATCATCACGTCGAGGATCACGAGATCGGCGTCGAACGCGACGACGTTCTCGACCACGTCCTTGTCGTCGTTCTGCGACCCGACGACGTATCCCTTGCTCTCGAGGATCATCGAGACCGACTCCACGATGCTCTGTTCATCGTCAACGACGTAGACACGCTTCACGACCTACCTCCAGTCGGATGCCGGGCTCTCTACCGGCTATCATAGCTCCCGCCGTGCAAGAAGAAGAGACACCGAAGCGTACCCCGGGGCCGGACGTCGTCGCCCTGGTCGGCGAGGGGGAGCATGGCCGATCGCTGCTCGAGACGCTCCTCGGCGTCCCGGACGTCGAGGTCCGCTACTACTTCGACGCGGACCCGGATGCCCCGGGGGTCGAGCTCGCCCGCGAGCGCGGCGTCTGCTGCCGCGGCGACGGCCGCTTCGACGAGCTCGCCGCAGACCCCGGGGTCGACCTGATCCTCGAGACCACCGGCGCGCCGGCCGTGCGCGCGGCGCTCGCGGCGGGCAAGCACCCCGACACTGAGGTGCTCGGGCACGCGGGCGTGCGCGTCGTGAGCGCGCTGGCCGAGGCGCTCGCCCGCGTCCCCGTCGAGCAGGCCCGCTACATCCGGCAGGCCTCGCACCAGGTCAAGTCGCCGCTGTCCGCGATCCAGACGTACGTCAACGTGATCCTCGGCGGGTACACGGGCGAGCTCCCCGAGCGCACGCGCGAGACCGTGCAGAAGATCCATGGGCGCTGCGAGGCGGCGCTCGCCGGCCTCGCCAAACGGCGGATGTTGGCCGACCTGCGCTGCGCCGGTCGCGGCGGCCTCGAGACAGGCGCCACGCACCTTGACGAGCTCGTCGAACAGGCGGTCGCGCTTCACCGCGCCCTCGCCGAACGCCGCGGCGTCGACCTCCGGTTCCTGGCCCTCGAGGGCGACGACCTCGTGCGCTGCGACGCCCACAAGACCGCGCTGCTCCTCTCCGAGCTCGTGGAGAACGCCGTGGTCTACTCGCACGACGGCGGGCTCGTCGAAGCCTCCGTTGTAACAGGTGCCGGCGCGCGCCTCGAGGACGGCGGGAGCCACAAGACCGGCCGTCGCCTCGAGGTGCGCATCCGCGATCACGGCATCGGCATCCCCGAGCGCTGCCTCACACGAGTCTTCGACGAGGACTATCGCGCCGACCCTGCGGTCCAGCACCATCCGGACGGCGCCGGGCTCGGCCTCACCGTCGCCCGCGAGATCGCCGGCCTCCAGCGATTCGAGCTGACCGTCGAGAGCGACGAGGGACACGGCAGCGTGTTCACGCTGGTCGTCCCGGCGGCGCCGGCCGCCTGACGACGACCGGCGGCACGGCCACACCGGCCGATGGGGCCGGTCGTCCGGTTCAGAGTCCGCCCAGATGCTCGACCGCCGCCCTCGCGTACTCCGGCAGCCGCGCGCGGAGACAGTCAGACAGCGCGGCGCCGTGCTCGACGCCGCAGGGCTCGATCCCCATGACGGCGAAGGCGGGAATGCGGAGGCCCGCCGCGCGAGCCAGGTCGAGCACCCTGAGCGGGTCGCCCTCGTGAGTGCTGAAACCGGCCAGCTTCTTCTGCGTCTCGACCTCTTCGGGCGCGAAGATGCGGCACTCCCCCGGCTCGAGCCCGAGGTATGCGGCGTCGACGACGAGCACGGCTTCGGTCTCCGGTCCCAGGTACGAGACGATGTCGAGTGCGTTCGTCGCGAGGTCCACGGCCGTGAAGCCGCGGTCCAGGCCGTTGGCGACGACGTGCTCGACGACGTGCAGGCCGACGCCGTCGTCGCCGGCCAGGTAGTTGCCCAGGCCGATGAGGTAGCGCACCGCGCTCAGCGCACGAATTTCACGTCAAGGTAGTGCGTCGAGCACGAGATGCACGGGTCGTACGCCCGCACCAGCATCGAGAGCGCGAGCTCCATCTCGTCCTCGGTCTTGTCCGCCGCGACCATCTGCGGCACGAGCTCTTCGAAGTCGTGCTGGATGTTGTGGTGGTTCTGGTTCGTCGGGATGATGCAGTTGCCGCCGCGACAGACACCGTCGGCATCGTACTCGTACTCGTGGAAGAGGATGCCGCGGGGCACTTCGGCGGCCTGAGCTCCGGAGCCGTACTTCGTCGGCTCCGCCAGCGGCTCCAGTCGCACGCCCGCGTCGAGCAGCTCGTCGATGAGGCGCAGCGAGTCGTAGACGCCGTGCACGACCTCGACGACCTGGGCCACGGTGTTCATGTAGGGGTTCGTGCAGATCGGCCGCAGGCCGAGCGTCTCGGCCGCCTTCTTCGCCTCGGGCACCAGCATGTCGTAGTTGTTGTTGAACCGCGCCAGGGCGCCGGCAGCGTACGCATCGAGCTTGTTCTTCGTGTACTTCGCCGTCGACCACGGCACGACGAACTCGTTGGTCACCTGCCGGTAATCGGCGACCGGGTAGCGCTGCTTCGTCCCGTCCGGGAGGACCGACTGGATCACCCCATCGTACGTGGCGTAGTTCTCGTCGTTCGAGAGGGCGATGTACTCGGTAGGCCGCTCGAAGGCGGGGATATTAGGCGCCAGCGCCGCGATCGTCTCGACCGTCGCCTCGAGGTCGGGGACCGCGGCGACGAGCTTCTCCTTGATCTCGGCGAGTCCCTTGTTCGTGGGCACTTCGGCCATGCCGCCCGGCACCACGGTGGTCGGATGGGTCGTGCGACCGCCGATGAGGGAACCCCACTCGTGACAGAGCCTCTTGAGGCGCAACGCCCGGGCGACGACGTCGGGCATGGTCTCGACGAGCGGGAAGACGGAAGGGGCCCCCGCGAGGTCCGGCGCCGCCAGGATGTAGGCGTGAAGGATGTGGGAGTCGCAGTTCTCGGCGTGCTTGAGCACCTCGCGCAGCTTGCGGCTCTGCTCGCTGATCTCGATGCCGAGCGCTTCTTCGGTCGCCTTCACCGACGCCAGGGTGTGGCCGATGGCGCAGATGCCGCAGATGCGGCTGGTGATGCGTCCCACCTCCGAGTAGTGGCGCCCGCGGACCATCGACTCGAAGAAGCGCGGCGCCTCGGGGACCTGCCACTCACACTTCTCGACGACGCCGTCGGTGACGTTCACGACGATGTTGCCGTGGCCCTCGACGCGGGTGAGGTGATGGACGTCGATGTGCACGGTCGAGGTCATGAGGCCTCCAGAGCGTTGGCGGTGAACAGGCGCCCCTTCTCGGCGGCACGCTGGGGGGTGAAGCCGGCCCGTTCGACGAGGACCTTCTCGAGCGCCGGCAGGTTGGGCTCGTCGACGAAGCCGCGGCAGGCCTCGCAGGGGATACCGGCGGCCGGGCACGGCGCGTCGCACCCGGCCCGGGCGACCATGCCCATACAGTGGTCGCCCTCGTCGAAACGGCAGACGGTCTCGCGCCGCTTGCACTCGACGCAAACGGGATGGTTGGGGATCACGGGCTCCTTGCCGTGGAGCAGATGCGAGACGATCTGCAGGACCTCGTACTTGTTGACCGGGCAGCCGTAGGCGTAGTAGTCGACCTTGATGACGTGGTCGACGCCGTAGGCCTTCTTCGAGTCGAGGTGCGGGAGCTGGGAGTCGGTGCCGTACACGAACTGCTTGTAGTCGGTCTGGTGGTTCTTGAGCGCGTTGATGCCGCCCGTGCAGGCGCACTGGCCGTAGGCGATGACCGTCTTCGCGCGCTTGCGGACCTCCATGAGCCGCGCGCGGTCGGCCTCGCGCGTGAAGCTCCCTTCGACGAAGGCGATGTCGATCGGCTCCGTCGTGGTCTCGGTCATCGCCTCGCGGAACTCGACGATGTCGACGTGCTTGAGCAGCTCGAGAAACGGCTCCGCGCCGTAGTTGGTCATCTCGATCTGGCAGCCCTCGCAGCAGGCGAAGTCGAAGAACGCGACCTTGGGCTTGCTCATCAGAACGCCTCCTCGAGGTCCTGGACGTCGGAGAACGCGAAGACCGGCCCGTCGACGCAGACGTACTTGTCGTTGATCTGACAGTGGCCGCACTTGCCGACGCCGCACTTCATGCGGCGCTCGAGGTCGACGAAGACGTTCTCGCGCGGGATGCCGATCTGGTCGAGCTCGCGGATCACGAAGCGGTAGAAGATCGGCGGCCCGCAGATGACGGCCCGCGTCTCGGGCGAGAGCTCGACTTTGGGAAACAGGGTGGTGATGACGCCGACGTTGCCGGTCCACGTCTCGTCGGGCTCGTCGACGGTCTCGAAGTACTCGACATCGTCGCCGCCTCGCCAGCAGGCGAGGTCGTGCGTGAAGAGCTGCAGGCACGGCTCGCGCGAGCCGTAGAAGAGCACGAAGCGCGCGAACTCGTCACGGCGGTCGAGGATGTACTGGATGAGGCTCCGCGTGGGGCAGATGCCGATCCCGCCGGCCACGACGAGCACGTCCCGGCCGCGCAGCTCGTCGAGGTCGAAGCCGTGACCCAGCGGGCCACGCACGAAGACGGAGTCCCCCTCCTGCAGCCTGCAGACCGCGCCGGAGACGCGGCCCACGTCGCGCACGACGAGGTCGAAGGAGTCCGTGCGTGTCGGCGAGCTGGCGAAGCCTATGGGGATCTCGCCGTAGCCGAAGAGACCGAGCTCGACGATCTGACCGGGGGCGAACTCCATCGCCGCTCCATCGGCCATGCGCAGCGAGAAGTGCGTCTCTGTCGGCGTCGCCCGCGTGCTTCGCAGGATCGTGGCCTCGCGGGGCGAGAAGATGTTCTCGACTTCGGTCCAGTGACACTGGTGGTTCATCTCCGGCTCCTCACGAGGCCATGATGTGGTTGATGACCCGCGCCGGGTCGGCGATGTCGGCCGTGCAGGCGGCCGAACAACGGCCGCAGCCGACGCACGCGGGGCCGCCCAGCTTGGGGTTCAGGTACACCGCCTTGCGCATGATGCGGTGGCGAAAGCGCGCCCCCCGCGTCTCGCGGAAGTTCTCGCTGGCGCCGTCCCCGAGGGAGACCTTGGCGAAATCCTCGGTCAGGCACGCGTCCCAGTAGCGGGTGCGATTCCCCGAGACCTGGTCGACGTTCCAGGTGTCCTCGACGTCGAAGCAGTAGCAGGTCGGGCAGACCGTGTTGCACGAGCCGCACGAGAAGCAGTCGGCGGCGAGGTCGTCCCATAGCCCGTCGTCGCCGAAGGCCGCCCGCACCTTGACGGCGATCTCGTCGGTCCCGCGCTCGAGCTTCTCGGGGCACCGCTCGAGCGCCGCGACGTTCACCCGGGCCGCCTCTTCGATCTCGGCCTCCGTCGCCTCCCGGAACGTCCCGTATCCGAGGAGCGCCTCGCCGCGCCCGGTGCGCGTCTCGAACACGTAGCCGCCGTCGATCGCGGTGAGGAACGCGTCGTGCCCCTTGGGTTGCACGTCCGCGCCGACGGAGGCGAAGAACGCGCGTTTCGAGACCGTCTGCACGTTGGCGGCGACGATCGTCGTGGTCTGGCGATGCGCCATGTAGTTGACGTCGTAGTTGCGCTCCGCGAACAGGACGTCGGTCTGGTCGATCGCCTTGACGTCGTAGAAGTGGACGCCGAAGAGCACCTTCTCGACCGGCTCGAGCGCCATCTTCGCACCGCCCTCGTCGAACCGGAGCAGGTCCTGCGCCGGCGGGAAGAAGAGCTTCTTCGGCGGCAGAATGGTGACATCGTGGTCGAGACGCAGCTCGCCGGGTGTCTCCAGGCGATCGAAGACGAAGCGCGAGCGTTTGGCCACCGGCGCGTAGACCGGCACCCCCTCGATCATGGCGGCCACGAACGCGGTGAAGTCGTCACTCCTGATGAATGAGGCAGTCATGGGACCTCGCTAGATCGGACGCGTGCCCTGCACGGCGTGTCGAGAACGTGTCGACACATTAACGGATTGAGAACGCGCTCACAACGGCCGGGGCGCCGCGACGCCGCCGCCATCCGACCGTTGTGGGGCCGGAGTCTCTCTCCAGTACCTTCCGGGCGGGCGCTGCCGGCAACGACGCCGGACACGACGCACCGCGTCCAGAGTCGTCGATGGTCGGCCGCATTGGAGCCGCGGCGCGAGAGCGCGCTATGCTGACGGGACGATGGACCCGGAGCAGGACTCACCTGGCGCACAGGACGCACGGCCGAAGACCCGCTTCGACTTCGGCCCTCTGGCCCTCGACTACGAGCGCTGGTACGAGACGGAAGCGGGCCGTCTCCACGACCGCGCCCAGAAGGCCGACGTGAAGGTGCTTCTGCCCAGGCCCCGAGCCGGTGCGCGGCTGCTCGACGTCGGCTGCGGCACAGGGCACTGGAGCCGCTTCTTCGCCGCGCTCGGCTACGAGGTCCACGGCGTCGACCTCTCGGCCGCGATGATCACCGTCGCCGAGAGCCGCCACACGCCCGGGTGCTCGTTCGCCGTCGCCGACGCGGCCCGGCTCCCGTTCCCCGACGCCCGGTTCGACGTCGTGGCCGCGATGGCCGTGCTCGAGTTCGTCCCCGGTCAGGAGGCGGCCGTCCGGGAGATGGCCCGCTGCACGCGCCCGGGCGGGACGCTCCTGATCGGCACGTTGAACCGGCTCGCGGAGCTGAACCGCCGCCGCCTCGCCGCCGGCGAGCAGCCTTACGCCTCGGCGAGGCTGCTCGCGCCCGACGAGCTCGAGGGCCTGCTCTCCCCGTACGGCGCGGTACGCATGAGAGCCTCCTCACCGGAGGAGGCCGACCCGGGCTCACGCGAGACGACGGGCGCCGCCTCCGGACCCGGCCGGCGGCCGGGGGCGCAGGCGGCACTCACGGGACCGTTCCTCGTCGCGGAGGTGCAGAGATGATCGTCCAGGCGGAAGTGAGCCTCTACCCACTGCGGACGCCGTCGCTCGGCGAGCCCATCGCGTCCTTCCTCGAGCGCCTCGAGAGCGCGGGACTCGAGATCGAGGCCGGGCCGATGAGCAGCACGGTCGTCGGCGAGAGCGGTGAGGTCTTCGCCGCCCTCGCCGACGCCTTCGGCCATGTCGCCCGCGACTGCCACGTGGTGCTCAGCGCGAAGGTCTCGAACGCCTGTCCCATGCCCTTGCCGCCACCCGGACCTGACGTTCCCTGACGACGCGCCGAAGCGCGTCCGCACCCTCCAGTCGCCGGAAAACGAGGACCGACGAGCCCCGTGAGCGAGAGAAGTGAGGACGACTTCACCTACGGGCGACGCCTCGGCGGTCGGCGGTTCATCCGGAGCCGCCGCCAAGAGCCAGCCGCCGGTGCGCGGCGATGATCTCGTCGAGGTGGCGATCGACGTCGTCGGGCAGCGGCTTCACCTCGTGTGTCGCGAGAAGCTCGCGCGCGCGTTCGAGCGCGTCCTGGACGAGTGTGCGACCTCGGGAGGCTTCGAACGGGCCGCGGCGCAGCACGCCCGGCCGCCACGCGTCGCGCGCGTGCCGGCGCGTGCTGCGCCGCGCCATGTAGTGCCCGGCTGCGCCGACGGCGCGGATGTCGTCGATGAAGCAGCTCGCGGCGTCGAACGACGGCCGCCGCACGCGCTCCTTGACCAGGCCGGCGGCGTCGTGGTGCAGCATGATCGTCGCCAGGCTCGTGACCTGGGCGCCGTCGATACAGCCGACTCCGACGAGCGAATCGGCGCCCACCAGCGCGTCGAGGACGCCCGCCGCCTCGACGCCGTCCTGGAAGTCGGGGGCCTTGGCGTCGCCGCCGGCGCCGGCGCCCTGCGTCGGCAGGCCGTACACCTGCTTGGCCATCTCGACGCAGGCGAGCACCGTCGCCGCAGCCTCGGGCGAGGCGCACACGTAGAGCCCGGTGCGCAGGTCGGCCGAAGCCGGCTCCGGTGCGGCGATCAGGGGACACCCGGGCGCCGCCTGCTGGTAGAGAACGACGGTCGAGAGCAGCTCGGCCAGAGTGATGACGGCGGCCCCGGCCACCGTGATCGGCGCCGTCGTGCCCATGAGGGGCATCGGCATGATCGCGATCGGCACGCCGGCGCGGGCCAGGCCGATGCCGGCCTCGGTCATGGCGCCGTCGTGGGCGAGCGGCGCGACCGTGCAGTTGATCGCCGAGAAGACCGGCCGCTCAGCGACCGGCGCCCCGCCGACGGCGGCGAACATCTCGAGCAGCGGCGCCACGTACTCGGGGCCGCGCACTTCGTCCTGTACGTGCTTGG
>CAZTMO010000020.1:0-13552 GCA_964615105.1 uncultured Thermoleophilia bacterium | reverse complement strand
GGCGCCCTTCTCGGCGACGAACAGGTCGCCGGACTTGATCTCCTGGACGACGCCGACGATCACGTCGCCCATCGTCGGCTCGCCGCCGGCCGGCACCGCGGCGACGCTGACGCAGGCCATCTCAAAACCGGCGGCGGCGGGCCGCGTGCCGTCGATCGGGTCGACGACGAGCACCATCTCCGGCTCCTCGGCGCCTTGCAGCCCGCCGTCCTCGGAGTAGAAGGCCCAGCCGGGCAAGAGTTCACGCATGTGCTGGACGAGGTACCGCTCGGCTTGTTCGTCGATGCCGAACGTCACGTCGCCACCGACCGCCACGCCGGCATGGCCGCGGGCGGCATGCGAACCGAGGGATGGAAGCACCACGGCGCGCAGCCCTGCGCAGAGGTCGATGAGGTGCTCGGTGGTGTCGTTCATGCAGCGCCCTTCGTCGTGAAGGCGTGGGGCCCGGGCGCCGGCCGGGTCGGGCGGTGTCCGGGGCCCATTGTACCCCCTGCTATACTCGAGACGTGACTGAGCAGGGAAAAATCGCCTATCGTGGCAAGGGCAACGTCTACTTGAACATCACCGACCGGTGTTCCTGCGGTTGCGTCTTCTGCCTGCGCGAGTTCACCGACGAGGTCTACGGACAGCCGCTCGTTCTTCTCGAGGAACCGGAGGTGGACGACGTCACGCGGGCGATCGAGCTCGAGTTCCTCGACGGCGCAGTGGACGAGGTCGTTTTCTGCGGCCTCGGTGAGCCGACGATGCGGCTCGACATCGTCCTCGCCGTTACCGAGTGGCTCCGCCTCCGTCGTCTGCGCTCGCGGCTCGACACCAATGGCCACGGTCAGCTGCTCAACCCCGCGGTCGACGTCGTCGACGCGCTGGCCGCAGCGGGGCTCGACGCCGTGGCCGTGAGCCTCAACGCGGCCGACCCGGCGACCTACGACCTCATCTGCGGCCCCACGTTCGCCAAGGCGCACAGGGCCGTCATCCACTTCGCCGAGCAGTGCGTCGAACGCGGCATCGAGACCGTCCTGACCGCGGTCGACTATCCGGGCGCCGACCTCCCGGGCTGCGAGGCGATCGCCGCGAAGATCGGCGCCGGCTTTCGCGCTCGGGCGTTGGTGCCGCCACCCGAGGATCGCGGTGCCGCGCCCGCCACGGCCGCCCAGGGCTCCTCCGCCGCCGCGGGGAGCGCACGATGAACGACATCGGCGCGCGCATCCTGCTCGTCGACGACGAGGAGGCGATCCTCAGGCTCCTGCGCTTCCCGCTCGAGAAGGAGGGCTACCAGGTCGTCACTGCGCGCGATGGCGAAGAGGCGCTCGAGACCTTCTCAGGCGAACGCTTCGATCTTGTGATCCTCGACATCATGTTGCCGCGCATCGACGGCATGGAGGTGTGCCGCAGGCTTCGGGCCCAGAGCATCGTGCCGATCATCATGTTGACCGCGAAGTCGGACGAGTTCGACAAGGTCCTGGGCCTGGAGATCGGCGCCGACGACTACATCACCAAAGATCGCTTCAGCCTGCGCGAGTTCCGCAGCCGGGTGCGGGCGCAGTTGCGGCGCGCCGAGATGGCGCGCAGCGCCGAGGCGGCGCGCCGCGACGTCATCAGGGTCGACGATCTCGAGGTCGACCTTCTCAAGCGCAACGTCTCGGTCCGCGGGCAACGCGTCGACCTGACCTACATCGAGTTCGAGATCCTCAAGACGCTGGTGTCCCACCCCGGCCGGGTGTACAGCCGCCCGCTGCTCCTCCAGCTCGTGTGGGGCGACTCGGACTACCGCGACGCGCGCACGGTCGACGTTCATATCCGGCACCTCCGCGAGAAGATGGAGAGCAACCCGAAGGACCCCGAGTACATCTTCACGGTCCGCAACATCGGCTACAAGTTCCGCGAGCTCTGAGAAAGGACGGGCACCACCCGCCCGCGACGCGATGGTCCTTGTGCGATCCGTCAAGAACTGGCTGACGCTGCTCGTCGTTGGGCTGGTGGCGCTCGCGATGCTCGTCGCCTGGCTCTATGTCGTGCCGCCGCTCGGCTCGCGCCTCGAGCACCAGAAGCTCGCCGATATGCGAGCGAACGCCGATCTCGCCGGCTCCACCGTGGGCGAGTTCACGCACTTCGACGCTTCCACCGGCGAGCTCGTCGTGGACGATCCGCTGGCGCTCGACCAGGTGATCGGCCGCATCGCCATGCGGCTCAATGCGCGCGTCATCGTCCTTTCGGCCGACGCCGCCGCCGTCGCCGACTCGGGTGGCGACGATCCTTTCAAGGCCGGTGACTTCGACATGCTCGGCCGGACGCTGCGCGAGGGGGGCGTCGAGCAAGGGCTGGCGACGACGCCTTACGGGCACTTTGCGGTGACGGTCGTGCCCCTGGTCGTCGACCAGGACCCGGGCATCGTCGCCGGCGCCGTCCTGCTTCTCGCCCCGCTGGACGACGTCGACCGGGCGGTGGCGAGCGTCCGAAGCCAACTGCTGCTGGCCGCCGCGCTCGCCCTCCTCGTGGGCCTGGTCGCGAGCCTGCTCGTTTCGACGTTCATCGCCGCGCGCCTGAAGCGGATCGAGGCCAGTGCCGAGGCCATCGCCGGGGGTGACCTCTCCGTGACCGCGCCCGTCGGCCTCGAAGACGAGATTGGGCAGCTGGGACGGTCGTTCAACGTCATGGCCGGACGCCTGCGTGACGCCTTCGCGCAGGCCGAGCTCGAGAAGGACCGCGTCGAGATTCTGCTGAACGACCTCAGCGAGGGAGTGATCGGCATCTCTGCCGACGGCCACGTCACGATCACCAACCCCGCCGCCGCCGAGCTTCTCGGACGTGACCTGCCGGTCGGCGCCGAACTCGGCCGCGCCTTCCCGTACGATGTCGCGAACATATGGTACGAGTCGCGCCGCGGAGGCGATGTCCAGGACGTCGTCTTCGTCCACGGCGAGCGCACCCTCGAGGCCCTGACCTACCCTGTCGGCGGGGAGGCCGACTTCACCTCGATCATCGTCCTGCGCGACGTCACCGCTCAGGCCAGGCTCGAACGTGCGAGGCGCGACTTCATCGCCAACGCCTCGCACGAGTTCAAGACACCGCTCTTCTCTCTCGCCGGCTTTCTCGAGATCCTCGACGAAGGCAGCCTCTCTCCCGAGGAGCAGCGGGAGTTCCTGCAACTCATGCGCCAACAGGTCGACCGCCTGCGCAATCTCGCCGTGAGCATGCTCGACCTCTCACGCGTCGAGGCCGGGTCGATCGAGCTGACGTCGTCAAACGTCGACCTCGCCACAGTGGCACGGTCGGTGCTCGACGAGTTCCAGACGCAGTCCCAGGCCAAGGATCTGTCCCTGACCATGGAGAACGGCGGCGAGTCGGCGACGGCGTGGTGCGACGAGGAGCGTCTCGCGCAGGTCCTGCGTGCTCTCGTCGACAACGCCGTGAAGTTCTCGCCGCCGGGGGCCGACGTGCGCGTCCGCACCGCCCTCCGCGACACGACCTCGGCCACCGTCACCGTCCGCGACTCCGGGCCCGGCATCCCCGCGGGGGACCTGCCCCGTGTGTTCGAACGCTTTCACCGGGGGCGGCAGGACCGCGGATCGTCGGCCGGCTCGGGTCTCGGGCTTGCGATCGCCCGCGAGCTCACCGAGCTCATGGGCGGTACGCTCGCCGCGTCATCGCCGCCCGGCGACGGTGCCGCGTTCACCGTCACCCTGCCGCGACGCCCGGACCACCGCCGTCCGCCAGGTGAGCCGCCCGGAGACGCCGTTGCGCGGTGACCCTGCCACGCCCAAGATCGGCGACCCTTTGTTTCGGCGGCCCGCCGCTCCGGCAATACCGCAAGCGGAAAGAGCAGCGCAGAGGAGGGTCGCCGCCTTGCGACGTCGACGTCGGCGACACCCACGACAAGGGGTCTCACCATGCAGTGGCTGAGAGGGTTCGGTGTCGGAGTCCTCGGGGGTGCGGTCGGCGCCGCGCTGCTCGTCTTCGTCCTCGTCGTCGTCTTCGACTTCGGAGAGACCACACGGTCAAGGGCGCCGGGCCCGGCGCCCGCTCCCGTCGTGATCGGCGGAGGCGGGACTGGGGACGGAAGCGGCTTCTCGCCGTCCGAGCTCTACGGACGCGCGTCCGCCGGAGTCGTCATGGTGCGCGCCACGTTCGAGACCCAGGACGGCTGGAACCCGTGGGGCGGCTCGCAGAACGCCCAGTCCCTGGGCACCGGCTTCGCCGCATCGGCCGAGGGTGACATCCTCACCAACGCGCACGTCGTGCTGAACGACCAGGGGGCGACGGCGGACAAGGTCACGGTCGTCTTCAATCGCGGCGGCGACGAGGGCGAGGAGTTCGACGCCAAGCTTGTCGGCGTGGACGGCGACAGCGACGTCGCCGTCCTTCGCGTCGACCCGGACGAGGCGCCGATCGAGCCCCTGACTTTGGGCGACTCGTCGAAGGTCGTCGTCGGAGAACCCGTCGTGGCCATCGGCAACCCACTCGGCTACGACTTCTCGATCACCTCGGGCATCGTCTCGGCCGTGGGCCGCAGTGTCGGCGCACCGACGGGCGCCGTCATCCCCAACGCCATCCAGACCGACGCGGCGATCAACCCCGGGAACTCGGGCGGCCCGCTGATCAACGGACGTGGCGAGGTGATCGGCATCAACGAGCAGATCGCCTCGCGCAGCGGAGGCAACGAAGGCCTCGGGTTCGCGGTGCCGATCAACACCGCCGTTCGCGTGATGGAACAGTTGACAGAGAGCGGCGAGGTCGCACCGGCCTGGCTCGGCATCGGCGGCCGGACACTCACACCGGACCTCGCGCGGACCTTCGAGCTCAGCGTCGACCGCGGCGCCCTCGTTGAGACTGTCGTCAAGGGCGGCCCGGCTGAGAGGGCCGGCATCCGCGGCGGCGGCGACTCGGTCACGATCCAGGGCCAGCAGTACGCCGTCGGCGGTGACGTGATCGTCGGCATCGACAACGTGCGAATCGAGAGCTTCGAGGACCTGACCGGCTACCTGGCCGGGAAGAAGCCCGGTGACAAGGTCGAGGTCGAGGTCGTCCGCGGCGGCAGGCCACAGACGCTGAAGGTCACGCTCGGGGAGCGGCCGGCCGACATGTGACGGCCGGCGGCCGGCCGCGCGAGAAGATGTGCGGCCCGGAGACCCTACTAAACGGGGTATGGACCCGACTCTTTTTGACAAGCGCCCCCGGCCTGCGGTAGAACGGACCTCCCGGGGCCCACACGGTCACGGGGCCGATGCCCGCCCCCGTCTGGAGCGTCGCCGTGGCCAAGCGTTCACTCGACCCGCGCCTGAAGCCGTTCGTGCCGCTCATCCGCGGCCTGGCCGAGATGTTCGGCCCCGACTGCGAGGTCGTCCTTCACGACATCGGCAGACTGCCGCGGTCCATCGTCGCGATCGAGAACGGCGCCGTGACCGGGCGCGACGTCGGCGACGTGCCGACCGACCGCATGCTGCGCTCGCTGCGCGCCGCCTCGGAGGGTGGCCCCGACGTGCGGCTGTATGTGACCTCGAGCGACGGCAAGGTGCTCAAGTCCCTCGCCGTGAGCCTGCGAGACGCCGACGGCGAGGTCTTCGGCATCCTCGGGCTGAACTTCGACGTCTCGGGCGTGGTCCAGTCGCAGCGCACGCTGGCCAACCTCGCCGACGTGTCGCGCATGGGCGGCGACACGCCGCCCGAGAGCGAGGAGATCTTCGCCGACGACATCCGCGACGTCGTCGCCGGCATGGTGGCGAAGATCCTCAAAGAGATGGGCAAGACCCCGGCCGCGATGTCGCGCGACGAGAAGATGGAGGTCGTGAAGCGACTCGAGGAACGCGGCGCGTTCCTCGTCAAGCGCTCCGCCGAGCAGGTAGCCGAAGCTCTCGACCTCTCTCGCCACACGATCTTCAGCTACCTCAAGGAGATCCGCCGGCCCGACGCCGGGAGCGCCCGGCGCGCCGCCGGCGCCTCTCCCCGGCGGGAAGACCGGCGATGACCTACGGTCACGGCACGACGCGCGGCGACCGCGGCGCGGACGCAGCGACCGTCGACGCTCTCTACGAGATCATCGTCGGGTCCGGCGTCCGTTCCCTGGCCGTCATCGGCCTCGTCAAGAACGCCGGCAAGACGACCGTGGTCAACGCCCTCATGGCGAACTGCGCCCACCTCTTCGGCCTTACCTCGCTGGGACTCGACGGCGAGAAGGTCGACCATCTCACGGGCCTCGCCAAGCCGCGCATCGCGCCGCCGGCGGGCACGCTGGTGGCGACGACCCGCGGTTCGCTCGAGCGCTCGCGTTACGCGATGGAGGTCCTCGAGGAGCTCCCGTTCCACACGCCCCTGGGACGCGTCGTGATCGGCCGCGCCGGCGACGACGGACAGGTCGAGGTCAGCGGGCCGACCACGCTCGCCGAGCTGCGCGTCACGGTCGAGCGTCTGCACGCGCACGGCGCCGAGCAGGTGCTCGTCGACGGCGCCATCAACCGTCTGGGCAGCGCTTCGCCCAGGGTCTCGGACGGTGTGGTCGTGGCGACCGGCGGCATGGTCGGCGATACACTCGACGAGGTCCTGGCGACGACCGTGGCGACGCTCGATCTCCTCACGCTTCCCGTGGTCTCGGATGAGACGCGGGCGCTCGCCGAGCCGGCGCGACTCGCGTCGGAACGCGCCGTGCTCGTGGACGGCGACGGTCGCGCCCAGCCACTCGAGCTCGACACGGTGATCGGCGAGGGTGTCACCGTGGCCCGCGCGGTCGAGCGCTTCGACGCGCACACGCTGTTCGTCGGCGGCGCGCTGACGCGCGACGTCGTCGAGGACTTCACGCGCGTCCTGCCGCCCCGGCGCACGCTGCGCGTCGTCGTGCGCGACGCGACCGTGCTGGTGCTGCCTCCAGCCACGATGGCGCTCTTCACGCGCCGCGGCATCGCCGTCGAAGCGCTTCGCCCGCTACGCGTCCTCGCGCTCACTGCGAACCCGTTTCGCGTGCCGCAGCCCTATCGACCCAGGGTCTTCTTCGCCGCGCTCGTCGACGCCGTCGGCTCGCGCCTCCCCTTGTTCGACGTCGTGAACGGTCTCGCGTCGCTCCCCGTGGGGAACGGCGCGAACGACGACCTCCATCCCGCCTGAAGAAAGAGGGTGCTCCTGTGACAGACGCCATCAGCATCGACCAGTCCCTGGTCGAACGGGCACGCGCGGCGACCGGGGCGATAGCCGACGATATCCAGCAGCACATCGAAGCGCACACGACCGACTCGACCGAGCGCGCGACACTGCGGATGCTGGGCATCGCCGGGGTCAACGAGATCGACGTGCCGCTGGTCAATATCGTCGTCGAGCACGGCCGGGCGCTGCTTCCCGGCGGCATCATGCGGCCCTTCGTCGACCTCATGATGCAGACGGGCAAGAGCGCCCAGGAGACCGCCGAGGCCATCGCCCGCGGCGAGCTCGAGCTCGCCGCAGTGCCGCCCGAGAGGCGCGCCGCCGTCGAGGCGCGCGCCACGGAGCTCGCCCGCGAGGCGACGGCGCGCATCGATACCGTCCGCCGGCGCCGCAACGAACTCGTCGCCGAGATCGGCGAGCCGTTGCGTCCGTACGTCTACGTGATCGTCGCCACCGGCAACATCCACGAGGACGCCGCGCAGGCACAGGCGGCCGCACGCGCCGGCGCCGACGTGATCGCCGTCATCCGCACGACCGCCCAGAGCCTGCTCGACTACGTCCCCTACGGCGAGACCACCGAGGGGTTCGGCGGCACGTACGCGACACAAGAGAACTTCCGTCTCATGCGCGCCGCCCTCGATGAGGTCGGGGCCGAGCTTGGCCGCTACATCCGTCTGTGCAATTACGCCAGCGGCCTGTGCATGCCCGAGATCGCCTTCATGGGGTCGATCGAGCGCCTCGACATGATGCTCAACGACTCGCTCTACGGCATCATCTTCCGCAACATCAACATGCGGCGCACGTTCGTCGACCAATACCTGGCGCGCCTCCTCAACGCCCGGGCCGGGATCATCATCAACACCGGCGAAGACAACTACCTGACGACCGCGGACGCCTTCGAGAAGGGCTACACCGTCATCGCCTCGGACTTCATCAACGAGACCTTCGCCGAACGTGCCAACCTGGAGAAGTGGCAGATGGGCCTCGGGCACGCGTTCGAGATCGACCCCGCGACGCCCGACCAGGTCGTCTACCAGATCGCCGACGCCCAGTTGGTGCGCCAGCTCTTTCCCGAGGCCTCACCCAAATACATGCCGCCCACCAAGTACATGCCGGGCGACATTTTCCAGGGCCACATCGTCGACGCGATGTTCAACTTCACGGGGATCTTCACCGGTCAGGACATCATGCTCCTCGGCATGCTCACCGAGGCGCTGCACACCCCGCTGCTCCAGGACCGCTACCTGTCGATCAAGAACGCGAAGTACATCTTCGAGGCTTGTCGGCACCTCAAGGACGAGATCCGATTCAGGCCCGGCGGGATCATCGAGCAACGCGCCGGCGAGCTGCTCGCCAAGGCCGTCGAACAGCTCGAGCACGTGCGCGAGATCGGCCTCTTCACCGCCCTTGAGAACGGCGAGTTCGCCGACGTCCGGCGTGATCCCGAGGGCGGCCGCGGCGCCGAAGGCGTCATCGAACGAGCGGCGGACTACTTCAACCCCGTCTTCGCCGCCCTCCGCGACGGCCGTATGAGCGGGCCGCCGACCGGACCGGCGCCCGGGGAGAGAGCCGCGGGCAAGGAGGGGAGGCCGTCATGATCGTCAGACCGTACGGGGACACGCGCGACGACGGCGTGATCCAGTTCTCCTTCACGCTCCCCATCGCCTACTCACCCAAGGCCGCCGACGTCGGCAAGCAGTTCCTGGAGAAGCTCGGCTTCCACAGCGTCGGCATCGCCGACTGCACCGCCATCGACCCGCGCTTCACCTTCTTCGTCGCCTATGGGCGCACCGACGAGGGCATCGACCCCGACGAGGTCAAGGGCGACTACCTCGAGGTCGACGTGATGGATTTCTACGCGATCAACGACCTCATCAAGGGAAGACTGAGGCGCAAGCTGTCTGTGGTCGGCGCGGCGCTCGAAAGCGACGCGCACACGGTCGGCATCGATGCGATCATGAATATGAAGGGCTTCGCCGGCAACTACGGCCTCGAGCGCTACCCCGAGATCGACGCCCTCAACATGGGCTCGCAGATCCCTTGTGCGCAGCTTCTCAAGACAGCCCTCGAGCGCAAGGCCGACGCGCTCCTCGTCTCGCAGATCGTGACGCAGAAGAACATCCACGTGCAGCACCTCACGCAGCTCATCGAGCTCCTCGAGGCCGAGGGCGTGCGCGAGCGGTTCGTGCTGGTCGTCGGCGGTCCGCGCATCAACAACGCCTTCGCCAAGGAGCTCGGCTACGATGCCGGCTTCGGACCCCGGACGACGCCGCTCGAGGTGGCGTCGTTCCTCGCCCAGGAGGTCGTGCGCCGCGCCGACGGGACCTGAGGCGCGTGACAGAGGAACAGCCTAGTACGAATAGCCCCGTGGCGCGGTGCGGCGTGCGAGGCCCGCGGCAGGGACTGCAGACGACATCGACAACCAGGAGGCAGAAGTGTCCGACAACGACATCGTCATCCTCTCCGCGGTGCGTACCGCGCAGGGCCGGTTCCAGGGTGGCTTGAGCGACACTCCGGCGCAGGATCTCGGCGCGCTCGTCATGAAGGAGGCTCTCGACCGGGCCGGCGTCAAGGGCGAGCAGCTCGACGAGGTCATCTTCGGCAACGTCATCTCGGCAGGTCTCGGTCAGAACGTCGCCCGCCACGCCGAGATCAAGGCCGGGATCCCCGACAGCATCCCCGCGATCACCGTCAACCGCGTGTGCGTGTCCAGCGCCTCGGCCCTCGCGATGGCTGCGGCGGCGATCAAGGCCGGCGACGGCGAGATGTACCTCGTCGGCGGCACCGAGAACATGACCCGCGCGCCCTGGCTCCTGCAGAAGGGCCGCAGCGGCTACCGCATGGGCATGCCATCTGACCAGATCTTCGACGCCATGGTACTCGACGGTCTCTGGTGCGCCTTCGGCGGCACGCACATGGGGCTCACCGCCGAGACCCTGAGTGAGCGCTTCGGCATCAGCAAGGATCTCCAGAACGAGGTCGCCTACCAGAGCCAGCTCCGTGCGACCGCAGCGATCAAGGCCGGCAAGTTCAAAGACGAGATCGTGCCCGTCGTGATTCCGCAGAGGAAGGGCGACCCCAAGGTGGTCGACACCGACGAGTGCCCGCGTGAGACGACCCCTGAGGCGCTCGCCGGCCTCAGGCCGGTGTTCAAGCAGGACGGCGTGGTGACCGCCGGGAACGCCTCGGCGATCGCCGACGGCGCCAGCGCTCTGGTCGTGACCTCTCGCAGGAAGGCCGCCGAGCTCGGCCTCGAGCCGGTCGCGCAGCTCGTCAGCTATGCGACGGCCGCTGTCGACCCGGCGATCATGGGCCACGGAGAGACCGTGGCCGGCCAGATGGCCCTTGAGAAGGCCGGCCTGACCGCCAAGGACGTACAACTTGCGGAGCTGAACGAGGCGTTCGCCTGCGTCATGGCGCTCGCCGCCCGCGAGATCGGGCTCGACCGCGAGATCGTCAACGTCAACGGCGGGGCTGTTGCCCTCGGTCATCCGCTCGGCAACACGGGGACGCGCCTGATCGTGACGCTCATCCACGAGCTCAAGAAGCGTGGCCAGGAGATCGGCCTCACCGCGGCCTGCGTCGGCGGCGGCCAGGGCGCCGGCTCGGTCATCAAGGTCGAGGGCTGATTCCTACGGAGACCGTTCCGGGAGAGGGAGAACACACATGAAGGAAGGGAACAAGTACGGCGCCCACCGGGTCCTTGAGCCCAAGGGAGTCCTGCCGCAGCCGGCGTGGAAGATCGACAACGCCATGGAGATCTACGACAACGAGATCCTCATCGACGTCGACACCCTGAACATCGACGCGGCCAGCTTCACCCAGATCGAGGAGGCCGAGGGCGGCGACGTCGAGAAGATGGCCCGCCACAGCCTGGGCATCATCAAGGAGCGAGGCAAACACCACAACCCCGATACGGGTTCGGGCGGCATGCTCCTCGGCACCATCGCCGAGATCGGTCCCAAGCTCAAGGACCGCGACCTCAAAGTCGGCGACCGCATCGCGACCCTCGTGTCGCTCTCGCTCACACCGCTCAAGGTCGACGAGGTCGTCTCGATCAACAAGGACACCTGCCAGGTCAAGGTCAAGGGCCAGGCGATCCTCTTCGAGAGCGGCATCTACGCGAAGATCCCGGCCGACATGGACGAAGCGCTCGCCCTCGCCGTGCTCGACGTGGCCGGCGCGCCGGCGCAGGCGGCGAAACTCACGAAACCCGGGCAGACGGTCTTCATCGTCGGCGCCGGCGGCAAGAGCGGTATCCTCTGCGCCTACGAGGCGCGCAAACGCGTGGGCGTCACCGGAAGGATCGTCGGCCTCGTGCACGGCGACGCCGGCAAGAAGCGTCTCGAGAAGACCGGGCTCGCCGATGTCATCTTCCAGGGGTCGGCCACCGACCAGCTCTTCGTCTACAGCGAGATCGCCAGGATCACCGACGGCGAGATGTGCGATCTGACGATCAACTGCGTCGACATCCCCAACACCGAGATGGCGTCGATTCTCGCCACGAAGGACGACGGTCTCGTCTACTTCTTCTCGATGGCCACCAGCTTCACGTCGGCCGCGCTCGGGGCCGAAGGCATCGGCGCCGACACGACCATGATCATCGGCAACGGCTACACGAAGGACCACGCGGCAATCGCCCTGAACACCGTCCGCGAGAGCCCCATGCTCATGGAGCTCTTCAAGGAGACCTACGCCACCGGCGCCGGGAATCCCGAGCCGGTGGGCCTCAAGGCCGCCGCAGTCTGAGATACGGGCCGCGGCGCCGGCGCCCCAGGGCCGCGACGCCAAACATCGAGGGGCGGGGGCCCCGTTGGAACCCCCGCCCCTCTCTCATCCGCACGCAGATCCGCCCGCGCTCCACGCCGGCTGCCCTCACCACTGCCGGCGTGTTTCACGTGGAACACACCGGCGGCTGCGACCCGCCAGGCGACGGCAAACGCCCTCGCAGCGCAGGCGACGGCCCGGCGCTGCTACAATCGAGTCCCGGCTCGCCCGCGCCGACGTGGCGCGCGGGTCCAGCTCCCTCGACGCCTGGAGGCTCACGTGACTCACGATGACGTGCGGCAGGCGCTCGCCGCCGTGCAGGACCCTGAACTCAAGCGCAGCATCGTCGATCTCGACATGGTGCGCGACATCGTCGTCGACGACGAGCGCGTCGGCGCCACCATCATGTTGACCATCTCCGGCTGCCCCCTGCGGAACAAGATCCGCGCCGACGCCGAGCAGGCTCTCGCGGCGATCGCCGACGGGCGTCGTGTCGAAGTGAGGCTCGACGCCATGTCGAGCGAGGAGCGCGACGCGTTGGCGCAACGCCTCGCGTCGCGCAACGAGCTCGCGGCGTCACTCTTCGGCCCAGGATCCGCGACGCGCACGATCGCCGTCGCCAGCGGCAAGGGCGGGGTCGGCAAGTCGACCGTCACCGCCAATCTGGCCGTCGCTCTCGCCCAGCAGGGCCACTCCGTCGCCCTGATCGACGCCGATGTCTATGGCCCGACCATGCCCCTCATGATGGGGTTGCCGAACGTGCGGCCCGCCATGCACGACGGCAAGGTCGTCCCTCCGACGGCCTTCGGCGTGCAGGTCGTCTCCATGGGCTTGTTCCTCGACGGAGACGAGCCCGTCATCTGGCGCGGCCCTTTGCTTGGTCGGGCGATCGAGCAGTTTCTCGGCGACGTCCTTTGGGGCAGTCCCGACTTTCTTCTCATCGACCTGCCCCCAGGGACCGGCGACATCGCTTTGACGATCGCGCAGATGATCCCCGGCGCCGAGATGGTCATCGTCACGACCCCGCAGGAAGCTGCGTCGCGCACGGCGATCAAGGCCGCGAAGATGGCGCAGATGACGAAACACAAGGTCGCGGGCGTGATCGAGAACATGGCCTACTTCGAGTGTCCCGAGTGCGGGTCCCGGCACCACATCTTCGGCCGCGGCGGCGCCTTCGAGATCGCACGCCTGATGCAGACGAGGATCCTCGGCCGGGTCCCCCTCGACGAGGGCACGCGACAGGGCGGCGACGCCGGGCAGCCCGCCGCTCTGGATGCGGACTCGCCCGTGGGCAGCGTCTTTCACGACATCGCCCGGTCGCTCGCCGGGGAGGAGCCTGAAAGCGGCGCCACGGAGACTGGCGGTGGTGTGGCGAGCCCCGACGGAGTGGACTGACGCGCAGTCCCCGTCGCCGCCGAGGCGGCGCGCGTCCGTCGTGCCCTGCATCTCGCACGTGCGCCGGGAGTTGAGCGGCGGCTCGCCCATGCCGATGAGGACGGTATGCGGACTCCAGTAGATCAGGCTCCCCCGGCGGCGCCTGCCGACGCCGGCGACGCCGCCACGCGCCGCGCGCTCGAGCTGGCGGCGGCGGAGCTCTGCCGGCGGACACATGCGAGCCGCTGCTGGATCAGCGCGACGCGCGCGTCGCAGGCCGAGGTCC
>CAZTMO010000019.1:0-13984 GCA_964615105.1 uncultured Thermoleophilia bacterium | reverse complement strand
CGACCCGGCGGGGCGGCGCTCAGCCTCGGCCGGTCTCCTCGACCACGCTCGCGAACGTCAGGGCGACGCCCGCGGCGAAGTCGACGTCGGGCTCGTAGCCGAGCAGCGCACGCGCCGCCGAGATGTCGGCGAACGAGTGCTTGACGTCGCCGACCCGCTCCGGCGCAAAACGCGGCGCGACCTCCCGTCCGGCCACGGCGGCGATCGCGGCGACCAGTTCGAGGACGGTCTTGGGGGCGCCGCAGCCGACGTTACAGACGGCGCCCGGGGCCCGTTCTGCCTTCGCTGCGCGATGCGTGGCGTCGACCACGTTCGCGACGTAGGTGAAGTCGCGCGACTGCGTCCCGTCCCCATAGATCACCGGCTGTCCACCCTCGAGCACGAGGCGCATGAAGCGGGGCACGACGCCACTGTACTGCGACGTCGGGTCCTGGCGTGGCCCGAAGACGTTGAAGTAGCGCAGAGCGACGGTCTCGAGGCCGTACACCGACCAGAAGGCGGCCGAATACTGCTCGGCGGCAAGCTTGGAGACCGCGTACGGGGAGATGGGTGCGGGGACGAGAGCCTCGTGTTTGGGCATGGTCGCGTTCGCCCCATAGATCGACGAGGACGACGCCATGACGACGCGGCGCACCGCTTCGTCACGCGCCGCGAGCAGAACGTTGAGCGTCCCCGTCACGTTGACGGCGCTCGTCGTCAGCGGGTCCTGCACCGAGCGCGGGACCGACGGCAGCGCGGCGAGATGGATCACGACGTCGGCGCCGCGGACCGCGTTGTGGGCGCGCTCGTAGCTGCGCACGTCGCCTTCGACCAGCTCGACGTCGCCGTCGACCAGGTCGAGGTTGCCGCGGCGACCGGTCGAGAAGTTGTCGAGGACGCGCACCCGCTGCCCCCGGGCCAGCAGCTCCGTCACGACGTGCGAGCCGATGAAGCCCGCGCCGCCGGTCACGAGATACGTATCGGACACCAGGGACCTCCCAAGCCGTCGCCCCGCGGTCAAGCCTGAGGGGGATGGTACTATAGGCCGCCGCCCAGCAGGGTCACGGGCGCCGGCCGGCGAAGCAGGGCCGGAGCCCCCGAAGCCGGAGCCGGACCGCCGTGCGCCAGACCACGTCCCCGAGCATCGTCGTCACCCTCGACACCGAGGCCGACGACCAGTGGACGCACGGCGCTCCGCTCACGACCGAGAACGTACGCTGGTGGGCGCCCTTCCAGGCGCTCTGCGAGCGCCACGAGGCGCCCCCGACCTACCTCGTGACCGGCGAGATCGCCGCCGCCGACGCGGCGGTCGCCTTCTTGCGACCGCGTGCCACGGCCGGCGCAGCCGAGGTCGGCGCCCACCTCCACCCGTGGACGACGCCGCCCTTCGAGGACTCCCCGGGACTCGCCCGCAACGACATCACGCACCTGCACCCGTGCCGGCTTCCGACCCCGCTCCTCGAGGCGAAGCTTGTGACGCTGACGGAGCAGGTCGCGACGCGCTTCGGCGTGGCGCCCGTCGCGTTCCGCGCCGGGCGCTTCGGCGCCGACCAACGTACCGCGGAGGCGCTGGCCGCTCTCGGCTACGTCGTCGATTCTTCCGTCACGCCGTCCGTGTCGTGGGCCGCGGACGAGGACGGTCCGCAGACCGGAGGCCCGGACTTCCGTCGCCACGGACCATACCCGTTCCGCGTCGCCGGTACGGGGGACCCCAGCCTGGTCGAGATCCCCGTCACCATCCTCCCGACCTACGCGCTGCTGCGCCGCTGCCCCTGGTTGAGAGACCACTGGGAGGCGTTGGCGCTGCGCGCCGCCCGGCGCGCCCTGCGCCTGTGGCGACGCCCGCAACCCATGTGGTTCCGGCCGCGCCCCGAGTACGCCCTCGCCGACCTCGAAGCTCTCGTCGACGAAGCCGAGCGGCTCTCTCTGCCGTTCGCCGTGTTCATGTTCCACTCCAGCGAGCTGATGCCGGGAGGCAGTCCGTATCGCCCGACGCAGGCTTCGGTGGACGGACTGCTGGAGCTGCTCGACGCACTGTTCTCGAGCCTGCGATGCCGAGGGCATCGGTTCGTCACTCTCGGCGCGGCAGGCCGCGAGCTGCGCGCCTTCAAGGCCCTGCCGTACGGGCGACTGTGAGGCGGCATTGAGGACGTCGATCACACGAACAGCCGGGCGATGAGGGTCCTGATCGTCAAGGAAGCCCTGCCGAACGGCGGCGCCGAACGCCAGCTCGCACTCATCGCGGAGCACCTGCCGTCCGAATGGGAGCGACGCGTCTGGACGATGGGTGGCGGACCGTTCGTCGCCACGCTCGGCGCGCGCGGCGTGCGCGTCGACGTCGACGCCCGCCGCTCCCGCCTCGATGTGCGACCGGCGCTCGGCCTCTGGCGCCTCCTGCTGTCGTGGCGCCCCGACGTCGTCCACTCCTGGGACTGGATGTCGACCCTCGCCGCGCTCCCTCTCTGCCGCGCCCTCGGCGTCCCGATCGTTGACGGGACCATTCGCAACGGCATCGCGCGGCGACGACGAGCCCTGCCCCTGCGGCTCGCCATGGCCGCGTCGCGCCTCGTGGTCGCCAACAGCGAGGCCGGACTCCGCGCCTGGGGCGTAGGGCCGGCCAAGGGCCGCATCGTGTACAACGCGTTCGACCCGGCGCGCTGGCCGCTCACCAAGGCCCTCGACCCGGCGCTTCCCGACGCCCCGCCCGCCGCGGGGGCCGGGCCCACGACCGTCGTCATGACCGCGCGCATGGTCACGCGCAAGGACTTCGCCGCGGTGATCGACGTCGCCCGCGTACTCGACGCCGAGCGTCCGGGTCACTGGCGTTTCGTGCTCGTCGGCGAGGGCCCCGACGAGTCACGCCTCCGCGGCCTGGCAGGCGATCTCGTCGCCGCGGGCGTCGTCGCTTTCGCCGCTCCCGGCATCGAGGTCCTTCCCCTCGTGCGCGATGCCGATATCGGCGTGCTCATGTCGGACGAGGTGGTGCACCGCGAGGGGTGCTCCAACACGATCATGGAGTACATGAGCTGCGCCCTCCCCGTGGTGTGCAGCTCCGGCGGCGGCAACCCCGAGCTGGTCGTCCACGGCGAGACCGGCTACCTTGTCCCCGGGGGCGACCGCATCGCCCTTGCCGCCCGCCTTCGCGCCCTCGATGAACGACCCGGGCTGCGAGTCAGGCTCGGCGCCGCCGGGCAGGCCCGCCTGCGCGGGCGCTTCACCCTCGAGCGCATGATCGCCGGCGTCGAGGCGGTCTACCGCGAGGCTGTCCGCCGCGAGGTGTCTTGCTCCGGGGCGGCGCGCCGCGAGGTCGAACCGTGAACCTCTCTGATCACGCCGCCCGGCCAAGGGATCACGCATGAGGATCAGTCTCGTCCACTACCGCTACTTCGTCTCGAGCGGGCCCGAACGCTACATGTTCAGCGTGACCGGTCTCCTCGAGCGGCTCGGTCACGAGGTGATCCCGTTCTCGGTGCGCTACCGGAAGAACGAGCCTACTCCGTGGGCGCGCCACTTCGTGCCGCCGATCGCCGGCGACGACGAGATCACCTTCCGCCAACACTCCTGGTCGCCGGCGAGCGTTCGCCGCGCCCTTGAGCGCGCCTTCTTCTCGCGTGAGGTCTACGACGCGTACTCGCGCCAGCTCGACGAGGTGCGGCCAGACGTCGCCCTCGTCCTCTGCTACATCCGCAAGATGTCCCCCTCGGTGTTGGCCGCGCTGCACGCGCACGACGTGCCGATCGTCGTCCGTTTCTCGGACTTCGCCATGGTCTGCCCGCAGCCGCACATGATCCGCGACGACCGTGTCTGCGAACTCTGCGTGCATCGCGGCCTGTGGCCCAGCGTGCGCCACCGCTGCGTCCAAGGCTCGCTGGGCGCGTCTGCGGTGAACGCGGCGGCGATGTGGTGGGGCCGCCGCCGCGGGTACTTCGACCTCGTCGACGCGTTCATCTGCCCGAGCGACATCATGCGCCGCAAGATGGCCGAGGGCGGCCTGCCCGCGGCCAAGCTTCATCACCTGCCGACCTTCGTCCGCCCCCAGGAGCCGCGCCCCTTCGCCGAGCGCCGCCGGCGCATCTGCTTCGTCGGCCGCGTGCAGCCCATCAAGGGCCTCGACACCCTGCTCGACGCGCTCGAGATCGCCCGCCGGCGCGGCTGGGCGGGCGACCTCGAGACCGTCATCGCCGGCGACGCCGGCACGCCTGCAGGCGAAGCCCTTCGCGCCCGGCTCGCCGCCTGCCCGATCCCCGGCGTGAGGCTCGCCGGACAGCTCCGCGAGGACGAGATCCTCGAGCTTCTGCAGAGTTCCATGCTCTCGGTCGCGCCCTCCCTGTGGTACGAGAACACGCCCAACGCCCTGCTCGAGAGCCTCGCCTGTGGCACGCCCGTGGTTGCCTCGGACCTCGGCTCGCTGCACGAGATGCTCGCCGGCACCGGCGCGGGGCTGCTCTTCACCCCCGGCGACCCGGTCGCTCTCGCCAGGGCTCTGGAGAAGGTGCTCACCGGCGCCGACCTCGCCGAGATGAGCCGACGTGCGCACGCCCTCGCACGCGAGCGCTACAGCCCCGACGTCCACCTTGGGGCGCTGCTCGACCTCTTCACCGCGGTCGGCGCCAGACGATCGGCATAGGCCCGTGCGGCGGGCGCGTCGGGTCGTCACCGCGGTATACGCGAGTCGTGCGCTGCGCTTGAATGCGGTCGACGCGCCCCTCTACCATGGGGCTTCACGACAAGGGGGTCACACGTGTTCTCCGGGCGTCATCTTCGCATCGTCGTCTTCGCGCTGGTCGTCTTTGCCGCGCTCGCCACGGTGGCGCTGGCGGCGCCGCGGACCGGCGTTCGCACGCCGCGCCACCATGCCCGCCTCGCGACACCGTTGCCCCGCGCCGCCCTGCCGGCGGCGTCCGAGGCGAAGGTCACGCGCGACGACACCTCCCCCCGCCATGCCCGTGACGACATACCCGACAGGTCCGCCGCCGCACCGATGCCTGAGGCCGCGAACGGAGAGAGCGGCGCGAGCGGCGGCGCAAACGACGCGGCTCCGACCTTCTCCAACGGCCTGCCGCAGCACGCCGGCGGCAGTGACTTCTCGCTTCTGATCAAGCCGGACGGTACTCTCTGGGCCACGGGGGAGAACACCTACGGCGAGCTCGGCGTCGGCGACACCGTCATCCGCATCGTCGCGACCCGTGTGGGCAGCAGCTCGGACTGGGCCGCCGTGGCGTGCGGCGACTACCACGCCCTCGCCCTGAAGGCCGACGGCAGCCTCTGGACCTGGGGGGCGAACAGCTACGGCCAGCTCGGCCTCGGCGACACCGACCCGCGCACCTCGCCGACGCGCGTCGGCGGCGACACCGACTGGATCGCCGTCGCCGGCGGCGATCGCCACTCGCTGGCGCTCAAGGCGGACGGCCGCCTGTTCGCGTGGGGCGCGAACACCTACGGTCAACTGGGTCTCGGCGACGCCGTCGACAGACTCGCACCCACCCGTGTCGGCAGTGACACGGACTGGGCGAGCGTGGTCTGCGGCGCCGAGCACTCCCTCGCCATCAAGGGCGACGGCACGCTGTGGGCCTGGGGCCGCAATCTGCACTCGCAACTCGGCCTCGGCGACGCGACGACGCGCTTCACGCCGACCGCCGTCGGCAGCGACACGGACTGGGCCGTCGTAGGCGCGTCGGACGAAGACTGCCGCGCCCTCAAGACCGACGGGACCCTGTGGGCCTGGGGCTGGAACAACTTCGGCCAGCTCGGCTTCGGCGACCTGGTCGACCGCACCGTCCCGACGCAGGTCGGGACCGACGCCGACTGGGCCGAGATCGCCTGCGGTGACGACCACACCATCGCCCGCAAGGCCGGCGGCGGCCTGTGGGCCTGGGGCGCGAACTCGTTCGGTAACCTCGGCACCGGCGACACCGTCGCGCACTACTCGCCGACGAAGATCAGCGACGATACCGACTGGAAGAACCTGTCCTGCGGCGACGACGACTCGGCGGCGTTCAAGCCGGACGGCGCCCTGTGGAAGTGGGGCAGCAACATCCAGGGCCAGCTCGGCTTCGGTGACTGGAGCGACCGTATCGTCCCGACGTTCCTCATGCGCACCGACGACCACACGGCGCCGCCGATCGCGGAGCTCGCGTCCAGCACCCACCCCGATCCCGGCGCCTGGTATTCGAGCAACGCCCCGGCCTTCTCCTGGAGCGCCAGCGACGACTCGAACATCGCCGGCTACAAGTGGGTCATGGATCAGAGCCCGACCGGAGAGCCCCCGGCGGGCTACCCGTACCCCAACACCACGAAGACGTACGCCGGCATCGCCGAGGGCGTGCGCTACTTCCACGTCAGGGCGGTCGACCGCGCCGGCAACTGGGGCGTCACGCGCACGATGGCCGTGCGCATCGACTCGACGGCGCCGGTGACGACCGACGACGCCGACGGCAAGGTGCACCAGAGCTTCACCCTGCACCTGGCCGCGAGCGACGCGCGGAGCGGAGTCGCCAGCACCACTTACCGGATCGACGGCGGACCGTGGAGGATCGGGACCACCGTCTCCCTCCGCGTCGCCAACTCGTCGAAGCGCGACAACCTCCTGCCCGGCGTGCACACGATCGAGTACCGCTCGACCGACGCCGCCGGCAACGTAGAAGAGACCAAGTCGTGCGAGGTCGCGCTCGACTGGCTGCGCGTGACGGTCACCGCGCCGAACGGAGGCGAGTCGTTCGCGCAGGACGGGGAGACCGACGTCACGTGGAGCCTGTCGCGTACGGCCGAGACGGGGTCCTTCGAGGTGTGGGCCTACAGCGCCGGCACGGGCTGGCAGCCGGTCAGCTACGCGCCCATCGCGGTCGTACCCGGCCAGACCGACTACAGTTGCCGCTGGTACATCGCCGATCCCCCGGCCGACGACTACAGCGTCTGGGTGTCCTACAGTGATGGTGGCCGTCTGGTCGCCAGCGACACGAGCGACGCGTCGTTCGAGGTCGCCGCCGTGCCGCAGACGGCCTTTGCCCGGGAGCTCGTCACGATCGGCCACACGGCCTACGTCGCGGCAGGTGCCGCCGGGCTGCAGATCTACGACGTCTCCGACCCGGCGGACGCGGTGCTCCTCGGCGCCTGCGACACGCGCGGCGTCGCTGGCGACGTGTCGGTCAAGGGGCGCTACGCGTACGTCGCGGACGGCGCCGCCGGGCTCGAGGTCGTCGACGTCTCCGATCCCTCCGCACCGTACGTCGTCGGCAACCTCGAGCTCCCCGAGCCGGCGCGCAGGCTGGCGCTCTCGAGCGGGCGTCTCCTGCTGGGCTTCGACGACGTCGCCGGCTGGAACGTCACGGCCGGTTCACTGTCGTCCGACAGTGTGCGCGTCAAGCAGGGCGCGGCCTCGCTCAAGGTCACGGTGCCCCCGGCGACGGGCGCCCGCCTCAACCACGGCTATCTCGGATGGGACCTTTCCGGCGACACCGACGGTCTCCAGCTCTGGGTCCACCTCAAGAGCGTGGGCGCCCCCGAGCCCGGCGGCGACGGCTCCGTGTCGCTGCGCGTCTACCTGTCGAACGCGACCGAGAACCTGAACGACGCGTTCTACACGAACACCAACGTGTACGTGCACGAAGGCTGGAACCTGCTGCGCTTCTCGCCGGGCGACTGGAAGACGCTCGGGGAGCCGAGCTGGCGCAGCCCCATCCAGCGCATCTCGATCGACGTCGCCGCCCCCGCCGACAGGTCGTACGAGATCTCGTTCGACGACCTGCGCGCCGGCGTCACGGGCGTGAAGCCGGCGTTCATCTGGACCTTTGACGACGGTTACGACGAGACGTATCAGGACGTGCTGCCTTACCTGTCGTCGGTCGGCCAGCGCGCGACCATGTTCGTGCGGACCAAATGGGTCGGGTCCGGCGGTTCAAAGATCACCCTCGAGCAGCTGCAGGCGCTCTACGACGCCGGCTGGGCGATCGCCAACCACACGGTCGACCACGTCAACCTCACGACCCTCGACAAGGCCACGGCACAAGCGCAGATCCAGGGCGGGTACGACTGGCTCGTGAGTCACGGGTTCACCCGCTCCGCCCGGTACCTCGGCTACCCCTTCAACGCCACCAGCGACACAGTGGTGGCGGCCGCCCGCGACGCGGGGATGATCGCCGCTCGCGGCGCCGGAAACCGCAATCAGCAACTGCCCCCGGACGACGGCATGCGCCTCGCCTCGTTCGGCTTCGACGACGGCACCCCGACCCTCGCCCTGTGGCGGGCGCGCATCGACCGGGCGATCGCCGGCGGCTCCACCATCATCGCCTACGCCCATGCTTTCGACGCCACCACGCTGCCCATCTTCAAGGACGTCGTCGACTACCTCGTCAGCCAGGGCGTCTGGTGCCCGACGATCGACGAGTGGTGGGACACGCTGGCGGCGCAGAGCGAGTCCGGCGAGGCCGTGGGCGGCCACTACGTCTACATCGCCTGCGGCGAGGCCGGTGTCCAGGTCGTCGACGTGAGCGACCCGGCGGCGCCGGTGCTGGTCGGCGCCGCCGACACGCCCGGCGCCGCGTGCGACGTGGCCGTCCACGGCGACACGCTCAGCGTCGCCGACGCGGCCGGCGGCCTGCAGGTCGTCGACGCGCTGGCGCCCGACGCGCCCGCCGTGATCGGCGCCAGCGCCACGGCCACCGCCACGGCGGGCGCGTTCGCTCAAGGCCCCGTGACGTTCCTCGCCGAGGGCTCCGGCGGCCTGCGCATCGTGGACCTCTCGAATCCGTCGGCGCCGTCGACGCTCGGCACGTGCGACACCCCGGGCGACGCCCGCGACGTCGTCGTCGTCGGGCAGTACGCGTACGTTGCCGACGGCGCCGCCGGCGTCCAGATCGTCGACGTCGCCGATCTCACCGATCCCGCGATCGTCGGCAACGCCGCGGTCGCGGGCGCGGCCGAGGCCCTGGTGGTGTTCGCCGGCCGCGCCTACGTCGCGACCGGCGCGGGAGGGCTGCAGATCGTGTCCGTCCCGTTGCCCTGAGACGACCCGCGGCGGCCCCGGCCGCCCGCGGCCCGCGGCCACGGCGCCGCCCGCCTTCGCATCGACGCGAAGGCGGGCGGCGCTTCACGTCCGGGCAAGGCCACGTGACGTCGCATGTTGAGACGACGGCGTCCGACGCGCTCCGCTAGACTGAAGGTGACATGACCACCCAGCCACCCGACCCGCATCCTCTGTGTCTCTATCACCTTGGCGCCAAAGGCATCCCGTCGCGCGGGGGCACCGAGCGCGTCGTCGAGGCGCTCGCCCGCCGCCAGGCTGCCGCGGGACATGTCGTCACCGTGTACGGGAGCCGGCGGGTGTGCCGGTCCGGGCGCGTCCACGACGTTCGCGTCGTCGCCGTGCCCGCCTTCGGCCACAAGTACCTGGGTCCCGTCCTGCTGCAGTTGGCCTGCGCCTTCCACGTGCTCGCCTTTGGGCGTCCCGGGGTAGTGCACCTGCACGGCGCCGAGAACGGCTTCATTCTCCCACTGCTGCGACTGCGCTTCCCCGTCGTCACCACGAACCACGGGCCCGCCTACCGACGCGAGAAGTGGGGCGGCGTCGCACGGATTCTGATTCGCGCGGTGGACGGTATCTCGGTGCGCTTCGCCACACGAGCGACCGCCGTATCGGTGGTACAGGCGGCCGAGCTGACGCGACGGTACAAGCGCCCCGTGGCCGCGGTGCCAAACGGCGTGGAAGAGGACGAGCCGGTCGACGAGGCCGGCGCCCACGCTTTGCTGCGCGACCACGGCCTCGCGCCGGGCGACTATCTTCTCTTCGCCGCCGCGCGCGTGGACCCGACGAAGGGCTGCCTGACGCTGATCGACGCCCTCCGCCAGCTCGACGACCCGCCGTCCCTGCTCGTCGTCGGCGACCTTTACCACGCGCCCGGCCATGAGGAGCAGCTCCGCGCCGCCGCGCGCGGCCTGCCCGTGACCTTCGTGCCCCGTCTCGACGACAAGGCGACCCTGCTCGGTCTGTTGCGCGACGCGCGCCTGTTCGTCTTTCCGTCGACCGTCGAGGCCATGTCGATGATGCTGCTCGAGGCCCTCGACCAGGGAGTCGCCGTCCTCGCCAGCGACATCCCCGAGAACACCAGCGTGCTGCCCGGCACGGTCCCGACCTTTCACGCCGACGATGAGGATGACCTTGCCCGAGCCCTGCGGGCGCTGCTCACCGCTCGCGGAACGGGCACCGGACACGCCCGGAACGCGGCGCGCGCCTGGGTCCGCGAGCGCTACGGCTGGGACGGGATCGCCGCGGCCTACGAGCGCGAGTACCGCGCAGCCGAGGCGGGCGTGACACGAGTGTAGCCTGCACCGACAACACTTTCGTGAGCTCAGAGCCTCGTGTGGGTCGCCACCGCCACACACGCCCGCCGTGATGTGACGCAGGGTCCCCGCAGGCGTCGTCAATCCTGACTACTCGTTGGCCCGAACGCCCTATCTGGGGGCCGACAGGCAAGGTACCATTAGACACGACCACGTTCTCTGCGGAGGTGCAGAGTGGCCACTGCGGGCGCCACACTCGTCAACCGGAGCGACGGAACGGCGGCGATGCACGTGCCGTTCGTCGACCTCAAGATCCAGGCCGTCCACCTGCGCGGCGAATACGAGGCCGCCCTCTGGTCGGTGATCGACCGCGCCGCCTACACCATGGGCCCGGAGCTGGAGCAGTTCGAGGGCGCGTTCGCGGCCTTCTGCGGCTGCGCGCACGCGATCGGCGTGAGCTCGGGCACCGACGCCCTCAAGCTCGCCCTGATCGCCGTGGGCGTCAAGCCGGGCGACGAGGTCATCGTCCCGGCCAACACGTTCATCGCCACAGCCGAGGCCGTGAGCCACATCGGCGCCCGACCCGTGTTCGTCGATTGCCTCGCCGACTCCGGCCTCATCGACCCCGAGGCCATCGGGCCCGCCATGGGCCCCAGGACGACGGCGATCGTCCCGGTCCATCTGTACGGGCGCCCGGCCGACCTCGACGCGGTGCAGCGCGCTGCCGACGCGCACGGCCTGGCGGTCGTCGAAGACGCCTGCCAGGCTCACGGAGCGACCTGGCGCGGGCGCCCCGTGGGGTCGTTCGGCGCGGCGGCGGCGTTCAGCTTCTACCCCGGCAAGAACCTCGGCGCCCTCGGCGACGGCGGCGCGGTCACGACGCGTGATGACGCCGTCGCGGCAAAGGCGCGCCTCTACCGTAACCACGGCCAGATCGACAAGTACACGCATCAGGTCGTCGGGTATTGCGACCGCCTGCACAACTTGCAGGCGGCGCTGCTGCTCGTCAAGCTCGCGCACCTTCCGGCGTGGAACGAGGCGCGGCGGAACGCCGCCCGTGACTACGACCGCCGCTTGTCGGGTATAGGCGGCGTGGAAGCGCCGGAGCGAGCCGACGGTTTCGAAGAAGTCCACCATCTGTACGTGGTCTCGGCTCCCGCGAGAGACGAGGTACGGGCGAAGTTGGCGGATGCAGGCGTCGAGACGGGGATCCACTACCCCGTGCCGCTGCATCTCCAGCCGGCCTACGGTGACTCAGGTCACGGCGCCGGCGACTTCCCCAACGCGGAACACCGGGCCGGACGCATCATCTCCCTCCCGATGTTCCCGGAGATAAGCGAAGCACAGCGGGCATATGTCGTGGCGGAGCTTGAACGCGCCCTGGCGTGATTCAGCACCGCAGGCACGCAACGAAAGAGGGAGGGCGGCAGCTTTGGCGATGAGGGCGCCGGAGAGCGCGCGGGCAGGCGACGACACCGTCGTCGTCGAGCGTCCGCTCGCGTCCGTCACGCGTCTCGAGACGCCGGCCGTGCCGCGCGTCTCGCACCCGGGCGCCTGGTTCCTCTTCTGCGATGTCGGTCTCGCACTCGTCGCGCTCGGCATCGCCGCGCTCAGTCGCGGCGACATCACCGCCGGCGGGGTCGCCGCGGACTCCTCGGTCGGGCTTCTCTGGTCGGTCCCCGCGGTCCTCGTGGTGACCGTGGCCATCTTCTACGCGCTCGGGCTCTACGAGCGCGAGATCCTGGCGCTGCGGGCCCTGCATCTGCTGACGATGGCCAAAGCCCTGTTGTGGTCCGCCGCCGTGGGCGCCCTGCTGGTGTACATCCTCGAGCTGCCCATCGGTCTCGAGTCGCGGCTCATCGCCGTGCCCGCCTTCGCGCTGTTCTTCGTCGTCGCCGCGGTCCTGCGTACCACGGTCCTCTCACGCGAGCTCGTACCGCGTTGGCGCGACGACATGGGCGGCACGCTCGTGGTCGGCTGGCCGTACCGCACCGAGCCGCTGCGCGAGCGCCTGCACATGCTCAAAGGCTTCGACAGGGTGACGCTGGTCGACGTCGGCCGCGACGAGCGCGTCGTCGCCAGCGTCGCCGCCGAGCTCAAGCGGCGCCACGACGACGGCCGCGCGGTGCACGGCTCGCTGTTCATCGACGCCGGGAGCCTCACCGCCGAGCAGACCCTCGAGCTCATCGCCACCGGGTGCCGAAGCGGCGCCGCCGTCTACGTCGTCTCCAACCGACTGCGACCCCTCGCCGGCCGCCGGCTCCTGACCGACCTCTTCGAGGCTCCCGTCGTGCGCGTGCATCGCGTGCCCGGCGACCAGCGCCCGGCGCCGGCCAAGCGGGCCCTCGACATCGCCGGCGCCGCGTCGGCCCTCGTCCTGCTCTCGCCGCTCATGCTCGCGATCGCGCTCGCCGTCAAGATCGGCTCGCGCGGCCCGGTCTTCTACGCGCAGGAGCGCATCGGCCGTGGCGGCCGGCCCTTCAGGTTCTACAAGTTCCGGTCCATGAAGACCGGGGTCGACCATTCAATCCACTCCACGTACATGGTCGCCCTCATCAACGGTGAGGCCAAGACGAAGACACAGACCGTCGAAGGTGAGACCGAGGACGTCTTCAAGCTCGTCGACGACCCGCGCATCACGGGGGTCGGGCGACTCATCCGCCGCTACTCACTCGACGAGCTGCCGCAGTTGTGGAACGTCCTCATCGGAGACATGAGCCTCGTGGGGCCCCGGCCCCCGCTACCCTACGAGGTCGATGCCTATCAGCCTTGGCACACCCGCCGCCTGGACGTGAAGCCGGGCATCACGGGCGTGTGGCAGGTGGATGGGCGGAGCAAGGTGAGCTTCGACGACATGGTGTTCCAGGACATCCTGTACGACGCGGCACGGGATCTCTTGGTCGACACGTCGCTCTGCCTGCGCACCGTCCCTGCCGCACTGCTGGGGCACGGAGCCGCGTGATCCCAGAACAGCGAGGGGCTGACATGACATCGGTGGCGATCGTCGGGCACGGATACTGGGGCCCGAACCTGTTGCGCAACTACGCTCGGCTGCCGGGCGCCGAGATCAAATGGGTATGCGACCGACGACCAGAAGCCCTCGAGACCGCGCGCTCCAACTACCCGGCGCTGCCCACCACCACCGACTACGAGCGGGTCTTGGACGACGCCGACGTGGACGCAGTCGTCATCGCAACGCCGATCTCGACGCATTTCGCGCTGGCCAAGGCCGCGCTGGAGGCCGGCAAGCACGTCTTCGTCGAGAAGCCGATGACGAGCTCCGCGGCCGACGCCGAGGAACTCGTGAGACTTGCCGACCAGACTGGTCTGACGCTGATGGTCGGCCATACGTTCGTCTTCAGCCCGCCGGTCCGCAAGCTGGGCGACCTCATCGACCGCGGCGAGCTCGGCGATATCCATTTCATCACCGCCTCGCGCGTCAACCTGGGCCTGCACCAGAAGGACGTGAGCGTCGTCTGGGACCTCGCCACGCACGACCTGTCGATCCTCTATTACTGGCTCGGCGAATCGGCGTCGTCGGTGTACGTCACCGGCCGCGGCTGCGTCGTCCCCGACATCCCCGACGTGGCCTTCGTGAACCTGCGCTTTCCGAGCGGGGTCATCGCCAACGTCGACATCGCCTGGCTCTCCCCCGTCAAGCTGCGGCGCACGGTCGTCGTCGGCAGCCGGCGCATGGCGCTGTACGACGACACCGAGGCGGTCGAGACGG
>CAZTMO010000018.1:0-14445 GCA_964615105.1 uncultured Thermoleophilia bacterium | reverse complement strand
GCGACCTCGGCGCGGATCTCCTCGCGGATCGCCTCGGCGATGCCCTTGCCGTCGACCACGTGTGCTGCCATCGCGTCCCTTTCGTGTCGGGGGCGGCGCGCCCGCCCGCCCTTGCGCGTACCCGTCAGATCTTGGCGAGGGTGGTCGCCAGCACCTCGGCGCGCAACGCCGCAGCCTCGGCGAGGATCGCGTCGAGCTCGGCCGAGGTGCGGCGCACGTAGTCGGCATCGTCGATCGAACCGAGGTTGATACGCACGTTGAGCGCCGCACCGACCGCCGCCGCCTCACCGAGGAGGGCGCCGATGCCGGCGTCGGTCACCGCGTTGGCGTTACCGAGGTCGGCCGCGACCTTGGCGAGACGGCACACCTCGACGGCCACCCGGCAGATCTGGAGCGGGACGTCGGCGGCCACGACCAGGCCGTCCTGGACGGCCTGGTGTCTTGCCGCCCTCTGCTCGTCGGTGTCCTTGGGCAGACGGTAGGCGGCGAGCACGCCGCCGTACGCGGAGGTGTCGTCCTGGAGCAGACGCTGCAGGCGGGCACGCGCGGCAGCGGAAGCGGCGAGCACCTCCCGCATGCGCCCCTCGACGGCGGCGAACTGCTCCTTCCCGATGGTCAGATTGCAGACCATCGAGGTGAGCGCCGCGCCGAGAGCGCCCACACAAGCGGATACGCTGCCGCCGCCCGGCGCCGGCTTGCCCGACGCGGCGTCGTCGAGGTACACGGGCAGCGCTTCGTTCGCGTATATCACAGGGCCCTGGTCGCTCACGCGTCACCTCCGCTCCAGGACGCCCGCCTCGCCCGACGGCCGGCGCCCCGCGCTCGCTTCTCGGTCCGCCGGCCCCTCAGAACAGGCCGACGATGCGGCCGGTCTCGACGTCGATGTCGACGTCGACGGCCGCCGGCCGCTTCGGCAGGCCTGGCATGGTGCGCATCTCGCCGAGCAGCGGGTACAGGTACCCGGCGCCGGTCGCGGGGCGGACGTCGCGGATCGGCACGCGAAAGCCGCGCGGACGCCCCTTCAGCGCGGGGTCGTGGCTGAGCGAGAGGTGCGTCTTGGCCATGCATACGGGGAGCTTGTCCAGACCCTGCCTGGTGAAGAGCTCGATCTTCGCCTCGGCCTCCGGCAGGTAGTCTACGCCGTCGGCGCCGTAGATCTTCATCGCGATGGTCTCGATCTTCTCCTTGATCGACGCTTCGAGCGGATACAGGAACCTGAAGTCGCCGCCCTTGTCGGCGGCCGCCTTGACGACCTCGGCCGCCTCGCGCCCGCCGTCGCCGCCCAAGGCGTGCACGCTGATCGGCACGGCGTCCTCGGCCCCCGCCGCGACGGCGGCCCTGCGCACGATCTCGACCTCGCCGTCGCGGTCGAAGGCGAACCGGTTGATGGTCACGACGACGGGCACGCCGAAGTACTTCATGTTCTCGATCTGCTTGACGAGGTTCTCGCAGCCCTTCTCGAGCGCGGCGTCGTTCTCGGCCTTCAGCAGTTCAGGGTCGGCCGGCAAGCCGCCGTGCATCTTTAGGGCGCGCATCGTGCAGGTGATCACGACGGCGCTCGGCGCGAACCCGCCGTAGCGGCAGATGAGGTCCATGAACTTCTCGGCGCCCATGTCGGCGGCGAACCCGGACTCGGTGACCACGTAGTCACTGAGCTTCAGCGCGACGAGGTCGGCGATGATCGAGTTGTTGCCTTGGGCGATGTTGGCGAACGGACCGGCATGGACGATCGCGGCATTGCCCTCCAGCGTCTGCATGAGGTTCGGCTTGATGGCATCTTTGAGCAGGACCGTCATGGCCCCACCGGCGCCGATGTCGTCAGCCGTGAGCGGCTTGCCCTCGACGCTGTAGCCGAAGGTGATGCGGCCGAGGCGCTCCCGCAGATCCTTGAGGCTGGTGGCGAGGCCGAGGATCGCCATGACCTCGCTGGCGACGGTGATGTCGTAGCCGGTCTGCCTCGGGATGCCGTTGAGCTTGCCCCCGAGCCCGTTGACGATCTCGCGCATGGCGCGGTCGTTGAGGTCGACGCAGCGGCGCCAACTGATGGTGAGCGGGTCGATGTCCAGCGCGTTGCCGTGCATCAGGTGGCTGTCGACCATGGCCGCGAGCAGGTTGTTGGCGGCGCCGACCGCGTGAATGTCGCCGGTGAAGTGGAGGTTGAGATCCTCCATCGGGATGAGCTGCGAGTAGCCGCCGCCGGCCGCCCCGCCTTTGATGCCGAACACCGGGCCGAGCGACGGCTCACGCAGCGCCAGCATGGTGTCGATGCCTGCCGCATTCATCGACTCGGCGAGGCCGATGGCGGTGACCGTCTTGCCCTCGCCCAGGGGGGTGGGAGTGATGGCGGTGACGTCGATGATCTTGCCGTCTGGTTCGTCTCTAAGCCGGTCCAGGACGGCCATGTAGTCGATCTTGGCCTTGTGGCGGCCGTACAGCTCGAGCTCCTCCTCGAGGATCCCGGCCTTCTCCGCGATCGCCTGGATGGGCTGCATGGAGGCCGCTTGGGCGATCTCGATGTCCCGCGGGACGGGGGACTTGCGCACGATCTTGCCGCTCGGGGTCAACGCGTCCTCCTTCGGTCCACGATGCGCGCGTTCAGGTGGCCGGATTCTACCGACGCGTTTCGAGAGCGGTCAATCCACCCAGACGGGTCTCGAACAAGAATTCCCTGCTGAGGGCGTTGTTTTATTCTATCCGGATGGATGAATCCCTTGAACGCGAGCCCCCCGGGAAGAGCGGGAGGGCGGAGGCCAGCGGGGAGCCGACCGGCGCCGAAGGCGGGACGCCGGAGGCGCCGTCTTGAGGGTGTGACGCGGGCGCCGCCACGACGAGGCGGGCGCCGGCGTCGCCGCTTCGCGGGATCAGCCCGCGCTGAAGCGATTGCGGGCCGCCGCCTGAGCCGCCTCGTAGACGACCTTGGCCGGACGGCCGACTGCGGCGGCCACGGCGCGCACGTCCTCGAACTCGGGTGAGACGGTGACGAGGCGGCCGTCGACGAAGGCCATGCGGACGCCGATATCCTTGCCGGCGATGGTGACCGTCGCGCGACGCTCGTCGGCGTAGACGCGGCCGACCGGGAGCACGCGGAGCCCGAAGGTCGAGGTCTCGGCGAAGATCGCCGCCGCCAGCCGGTCGCATGCCGTCGGCGCCGCGAGGACGTGCAAGACCATCCCCGGCCGGCCCTTCTTCATGTACGCCGGTGTGGCCCACACGTCGGCGGCGCCCGCCTGCCGCAGGACCTCGGCGGCGTGCGCGAACAGCTCGGGGCTCATGTCGTCGACGTTCGTCTCCAGAAGGCAATGCTCGTCCGGCAGCTTGACGGGTCCTTCTTCGGCGCACGGGCGTTCGTCGGCGGCGAGTTCCTCGTCGCCTTTTCGGGGGAGGTCGTGCTCCATCTCCGCCATCCTTTCCGCCTCGCCGGCAGGTCCGGCCTCGTCGATGCTCGCGGCCGGCTCGGCAGGTCCGACCTCGTCGATGCTCGTGGCCGGCTCGACAGGTCCGACCTCGTCGATGCTCGTGGCCGGCTCGACAGGTCCGGCCTCGTCAGTCCCCGCGACCGGCTCGGCCGGCACTTCGTCGTCGCCCGCCTCCCGTACCGTCGCCGAGGCGCGAGACTCGTGCTTGGGCGCGTCGGGCGGCGCGGCTTCCTCGGACGACCACCTCTTCGCAGACGTCGTCTCGCCCTTCACGGCACCAGTCGGATCGATCAAGCTGGCACGCAGGACGTTGGGGCGACCCAGCAACACCCGCGCCCCGGCGCCACAGCCGACGGCGACCACGTCGCCGTCGGGGGGCGGCCCGAACTCACGCACGAAGTGCGCGACGAGGGCCGCCCCGGTGGGCGTCGTCAGCTCGCCCACCCGGTGCTCGGCGCCGGCGGGCTCCTCGGTCACCGGAAGCCCGCGCAGCAGCGCCGCGACCGCGGGCGCGGGCACGGGGAGCTCGCCGTGGGCCGTGTGCACGACGCCGTCGCCCACGGCCGGCGGCGACGCGATCACACGTTCCGGGGCGAGATGATGCACGAGCACTGCGGCGCTGATGAGATCCACGGCGGTGTCCAGACCGCTGAGCTCGTGCAGGTGGACCTCGCTGCTTCCGTGCACCTCGCTCTCGGCCGCCGCCATGCGCTGGGCCACCGCCGCGACCACGTCAGCCACGTTGGCGTCGATGCTCGACGCGTACATGGCCATGATAAGCTCGTCGAACGTGGCGAAGCCGGGGGCGTCGGCGACCTTGAAAGTCAGGGCGTCCACTCCCGCGCTGGTCGTCCTCTCCATCCTCACGAGACGCGGGTCGATCCCGGCGGCCTTGAGCGCGGGGCGCACGACGTCATCGAGCGGACCCGTCTCGTCGGGCACGGCGCCGGCCAGGCCGAGCAGCGCCGCGACCAGCATGTCGCCGCTGACACCGCTCGAGCAGTCCAGGTGAAGGATCATGTCGCTCACTCTATCGGCAATCGGCCGGGTGTCCAGAGTCATCCTCGTCGTCAGGACAGGCGGCGGCCCGGCCCCGCACGTGGAGTCGTCCTTCTGTCGGCACCCATCGGGTAGGATGGACATATGAGGATCGCCCAGGTCGCACCGCCATGGATCGCCGTGCCGCCGGAGGGGTACGGCGGCACCGAGTGGGTCGTCAAGCACCTCTGCGACGGCCTCGTCGCGCAGGGCCACGAGGTGCACCTCTACGCCACAGGTGACTCACACACCGCCGCGGTGCTCCACAGCCTCTTCGCCGGACAGATGCCGGGCGAGATCGGGCGCACGCCGTACGACGCCCGGCACGTCGCCTGGGCTCTCGACGACATTCGCCGCGACGGCGGGTTCGACGTCGTCCACGACCATTCGGGCTTCCTCGGGGTCGCCTTCGGGGGCGAGTTGCGGGCGCGGATGCTCCACACCCTGCACGGGGCGTTCGACCCCGCCTCCTACGGCTTCTACGAGCAGTTCCGCGACGCGGTCGGCTACGTCAGCATCAGCGAATACCAGCGCACCATGGGCCCGCCCGGCATGCGCTGGGCGGGGACCGTGTACAACGCCCTGCCCCTGGAGGCGTGGCCGTACCGTGAGGACAAGGACGACTACCTGCTCGCCTTCGGCCGCGTCTGCGAAGACAAGGGCTTCCATCTCGCGATCGAGATCGCGAAGCGGACCGGGACGCGCCTGCTCATGGCCGGGGTCGTGCAGGAGTGGAACCGCGCGTACTTCGAGCGGAGCGTCGCGCCGCACGTCGACGACGAGCAGATCGTCTACCTCGGCGAGGTGAGCGACGACGAGAAGCGCGACCTGTTCGCGAACGCCCGCGCCTTCCTCTTCCCGATCCTGTGGCCGGAGCCGTTCGGTATCGTGATGATCGAGGCCATGGCCGCGGGCACCCCAGTCATCGCCCTGCGCGACGGCTCGGTGCCGGAGGTCGTCCGCGACGGCGTCGACGGCTTCATCTGCGACGACGTCGACACGATGATGGCGGCCCTGGAGCGGATCGGCGAGATCGACCCTGCCGCCTGCCGGGCCGGCGTCGCCGAACGCTTCAGCGTCGAGAAGATGGCCGCCGACTACGCGAGCCTCTACGCCCGATTGGGCGCGGCCTGACCGAACAAGGGGGGACGCCCTTATGCCCGACACCCGCCACGCCGTCATCGACGAGGCGGCGTACGACGCCGTCGTCTTCGACATGGACGGCGTCGTGACGAAGACCGCGGTCGTCCACGCGGCCGCCTGGAAGCGCCTCTTCGACGACTACATGGCCGAGCGCTCCCGTACATCGGGGACCGACTGGCGTCCCTTCGACGAGGAGACCGACTACCGTCCCTACGTCGACGGCAAGCCACGCTACGACGGCGTGCGCAGCTTTCTGGCCTCCCGCGGCATCGTCCTGCCGGAGGGCTCGCCGGACGACCCTCCCGACAGGGAGACGGTCTGCGGCCTCGGCAACCGCAAGAACGGCTACTTCCTCAAGGAGCTCGAACAGCACGGCGTCCAGGCCTACGAGACCACCGTAAGGCTGGTGCGCGTCCTGCAGGGCCTGGGCATCGGCACGGCGATCATATCCGCCAGCAAGAACCTCGAGACGGTGCTCGCGGCCGGAGGCATCGCCGATCTCTTCCCCGTCGCGGTCGACGGGGTCCTCGCGGCCGAGATCGGACTGCCCGGCAAGCCCGACCCGGCGGTCTTTCTCGAGGCGGCGCGGCGCCTCGGCGCCCAGCCGGCGCGAACGGTCGTCGTCGAGGACGCGCTTTCAGGCGTGGAGGCGGGCCGCCGCGGCGCCTTCGGACTGGTGATCGGCGTCGACCGCACGGGCGACGCCGAAGGCCTCCTGCACGCGGGCGCCGATGTCGTCGTCCCCGATCTCGCGGACGTCGTCGTCGACCCGCCCTTCCTGCCCTCCGCCCTGACTTGCGCCGGCGACATCCGGCGGCGCCTGCGCGCGCCCAGGCCGGCGCTGTTCTTCGACTACGACGGCACCCTGACGCCGATCGTGGCGCACCCGGACCTCGCCGTCCTGAGCGATGAGATGCGCGCCGTCCTCGAGCGCCTGGCGAGACGTCATCCCGTCGCGGTCATCAGCGGTCGCGACCTCGCCGACCTCAAGAAGATGGTGACCATCGACGGCGTCGTCTACTCCGGGTCGCACGGCTTCGACGTCGACGCCCCTTCGGACCTCGGCGGCCCAGTGCGACAGGGGACCGAGTTCGCCGCCGATCTGGCCGCGGCGCGCGCGGCCATGCAGGCGGCGGTCGCGCCCATCGCGGGCGCTTGGGTCGAAGACAAGGCGTTCGCCGTCACCGTGCACTTTCGCCAGACGCCGACCGCGGAGGTGCCGCGTGTCGAGGCCGCCTTCAGGGCGGTCGCCGCGCGCTTCCCGGCGCTGCGTGTCACTACCGGAAAGATGGTCCTCGAGCTGCGCCCCGACATCGACTGGGACAAGGGTCGCGCCCTTCTCTGGCTGCTTGAACGCCTCGAAGCGGTCGAGGGGCCCCTCGTCCCCGTCTACGTCGGCGACGACGTCACCGACGAAGACGCGTTCGCGGCGATCGCCGGACGGGGCGTCGGTGTCCGCATCGGCGACGCCCATACACGCAGCGCCGCGGACTACAGCCTCCGCGACGTCGACGAGGCGCTCCTCTTCTTGCGTGATCTCGTCGCCGCGGACCCGCTCTCGCGATGACGCCCGCCTGGTCGCTCACGTACGAGGGCTACGAGCCCGCGGAGGAGGGCCTGCGCGAGGCGCTCTGCGCGCTGGGCAACGGCTACTTCGTCACCCGGGCAGCCGCTCCCGAAGCGACCGCGGACGGGGTGCACTACCCGGGTACCTACGTCGCCGGCGGTTTCGACCGGCTGGTGAGCACCGTCGCCGGCCGCGACATCGAGAACGAGGACCTCGTGAACCTGCCGAACTGGCTCCCGCTGACCTTCCGTGCCGGCGACGGGCCCTGGTTCGACCTCGACGCCGTGCATCTCGTCGCCTACAGCCAGGAGCTCGACCTTCGCCGGGGCGTCCTCGCGCGCTTGCTCGCCTTCCGCGACCGCGACGGGCGCGAGTGGAAGCTCGCCGAGCGCCGCTTCGTCAGCATGGCCGACAAGAACCTCGCCGGCCTTGAGTGGACGCTCACGGCGAAGGGCTGGAGCGGACCGGTCACCGTACGATCGGCACTGGACGGGACGGTGACGAACGCCGGCGTACCCCGCTACCGCGAGCTCGCAGGCGATCACCTGGAGCCTGTCGCGACCTGGCGCGACGGCGCCGGGACGACGGGCCTTGTGGTCGAGACGAGGCAGTCGCGGCTGCGCGTCGCCGAGGCGGCGCGCACACGCCTGCTGCTCGCCGGCGAGCCGCTCGACCTCGGCGACGCGCGTCTGGTCGAGCGCCCGGGCCACGTCGCGCTCGAGATCCCGGTCGACCTGCGCGCCGGCGCGCCGCTGACCGTCGAGAAGATGGTCGTCCTCGCCACGTCGCGGGAGCGCGCCCTCTCGGAGCCCGGCTATGCGGCGCGCACCCGGCTCGACGACGTCGGCGCTTTCGACGACGCCCTCGCCGCCCACGTCGCCGCATGGGAGCGCCTGTGGCGGCGCTGCGCCACCGACCTCGGCCGCGCCGATGATCTCGGGCGGCTCGTCAACCTGCACACCTTCCACGTGCTGCAGACGACGTCACCGCACACCGTCGACCTCGACGCCGGCATGCCGGCGCGAGGACTGCACGGCGAGGGCTATCGAGGACACATCTTCTGGGACGAGGTCTACGTCTTCCCGTTCCTGACCTCGGTGCTGCCCGAGGTCACCCGCGCCCTGTTGTTGTACCGCTACCGCCGCCTCCCCGCGGCGCGCCGGCTCGCGCGCGGCGAGGGCTTTCGCGGCGCGATGTTCCCGTGGCAGAGCGGGAGCGACGGGCGCGAGGAGACGCAGGTCCTGCACCTCAACCCCAAGTCGGGGCGCTGGATGCCCGACAACAGCCGCATCCAGCGCCATGTCAATCTGGCCATCGCCTACAACGTCTGGCAGTACTACGTCCAGACGGGCGACGACCGCTTCCTCTCGACGCATGGAGCCGAGATGCTGCTCGAGGTGGCGCGCTTCCTCGTCAGTCTCACCAGCTTCGACGAGGCCGGCGCTCGCTACCACATTCGCGGCGTCATGGGCCCGGACGAATACCATGACGGGTATCCGGGCGCCGAGCGGCCCGGCGTCGACGACAATGCCTACACCAACGTCATGACCGTGTGGGTCCTGCGCCGCGCCCAGGACGCCCTTGCGGCCCTCCCTGCGGGGCGGCGGGACGAGCTCGTCGACGAGCTGGAGCTCGGCGCCGATGAGCTTCGCCACTGGGACGCCGTCGCGCGCCGCATGTACGTGCCCTTCCTCGCCAATGGCGTCATGAGCCAGTTCGAGGGCTTCGGCGACCTTGAGGAGTTCGACTGGGAGGGACAGCGCGCCAGACACGGCGACATCGCCCGCCTCGACCGCATCCTCGAAGCCGAGGGCGACACACCCAACCGCTACCAGGTCGCCAAGCAGGCCGACCTGCTCATGCTCTTCTACCTGCTGTCGCCCGACATCTTGCGCGACCTCCTCGCCGATCTGGGCTACGAGTTGACCGACGAAGCGATCGATCGGACCGTCGACTACTATGCGGTACGCACCTCGCACGGATCGACCCTCAGCCGCGTCGTGCACGCGTGGTTGCTTGCGCGCCGCGACCCCGAGGCGGCCTGGTCGCTGTTCGTGGAGGCGCTGGAGAGCGACGTTCGCGACATCCAGGGCGGCACGACTCGCGAGGGCGTCCACCTCGGCGTCATGGGCGGTACCGTCGACCTGGTGAGGCGCGGTTACCTCGGACTCGAGACGCGCGACGGGACGCTCGCGTTCGACCCCAGACTGCCGTCGCGGATCCGCGAGCTGCGCTACGGCGTGTGCTTCCGGGGGCAATGGGTCGACGTCGCCGTGGCGGACGGCCGCCTCACGGTGCGTAACCGCGCGAGCGGTGAGGCGCCGCTGACCGTCCGCCTGCGGGAGCGTACGGCCATTCTCGCCCCGGGTGAAGAGGCCGAGCTCGAGCTCTAGGACTTGCGCTCCGGGAACCGGTCGTGGCACACCACCTTTCGGCGCCGCGCGCGCAGGCGGATCGCGTACCGCCGCCGCGCCGTATCACGTTCACAAGCGACGACCTGCGTCTTGCCGGCCGCCTCTACCTGCCTGCGGCCACACCGAAGGGCGCCCTGCTGGTCTGTCACGGCGCCGGCAGCCGCAAGGAGAACCACGCGCTCATGGGGGCGCAAGCCGCCGACGCGGGACTGGCCGCGCTGGTCTTCGACTTTCGCGGCCACGGCGAGAGCGAAGGCGTGATGGACGCCGGCGGCTGGCACGACGTGCTCGCCGCCGCCGAGACGCTGCGGCACAGGTCCGGCGCCCCGTGGCTGGCCGGGCGGGGCTCGAGCATGGGCGGCTTCATGCTCCTGTTGGCCGCCCGCCGGCGACCCGGGCTCTTTCGCTCGCTCGTCCTCCTGTGCCCCGCCGACCCTGGATCCCTGCTCGACGGCCTCGACCGCCTCGATCGCGGCCTCGAGCCGGGCGACCCCGATATCCCTTCCGGGGGTCGCTTCGACTCGGCCTCGCTGCGCCCGTTCCTCGGGGGCGTCGACCTCGTCGCGACGGCCCGCGGCATGGCGCGCGTGCTCCTCGCGCACGCGCGCGACGACGCCGCAGTGCCGTTCGCGCACAGCGAACGCCTCGCGGCGGTCCTCGCGCCGCCGTCGCGGTTCATCGCTCTGGAGTCAGGCGGCCACCGCGCCCCGGCGCGCTCGCCCGAGGTCGCGCGGGCGACGATCGACTGGGCTGTCGAGGTCGCCTGAGACAAGCCCTCTTGGGAGGCCGATGCGCTGCCGGCAGGTATGCCATCCCCGGAACGCCCGCCGCCGCGTCCCACCCCGGAGCGCCTATTCGACCGCCGCCAGGCGCGCCGCTTAAGCGCCGAGCAGCGGCAGGAGGCGGGCGATCACGCCGCCGACGGCGATCGCCAGCGTGACCGTCCCGAACGAGATCGCCGCCGTGCGCCGCCAACCCAGCTCGCGCTTGAGCACGGCGATGGTGGCCACGCAGGGGATGTAGATCGAGTTCACCACGGCGTAGGTCACGATCTGGCTCGTCGACATGAAGGTCGTGAGGTCGTGGGCCGTGACCCCAACGGTCACCGCGGCGAACGCGATGAGCAACTGCAGGGCGAGCTCCTTGCGCAAGACGGCGAACAGCAACGTCAGCCCAGCGACCGCAGGCAGCAGAAGCCATCCCTCGACGACCGGCGCGAGGACGCCGGTGAGGTGCCAGATCGCACCCGTCTCGTAGAGCGCGCCAAGGACGAAGCTGCCGGCGAGGATGATCGGCGCCGCGTCCCAGACGAACTCGCGAAAGCGCCGCCACGTCTTGCGGACCACCTGGCGCAGCACTGGCCTGCGGAAGGGGAACACCTCCATGACCAACGGACCGCCCTGCCCCGGCAGGATGCGATTCAGGGCGAGCCCGGCGCCGATACCCACCACCATCAGCACGGCGTAGACGAAGAGCGCCCACTGCCAGCCGGCGAACAACGCGACCGCGCCGAGGATCACCGCCGTGCGCGCGCTGCACGGCGTGAGTGAGATCAACGTCGCCGCGATGGCTCGCTCGCGCATGCTCGACAGCGAGCGCGTGGCGATCACCGCCGGCACACTACAGCCGCCGGCGGCGATGAGCGGGATCACGGCGCGCCCGTGAAGCCCGAAGCGATGCATGACACGATCGGCGAGAAAGGCGGCGGCGTTGAGATACCCCGTGTCCTCGAGCAGGGCCAGGAGGAAGTAGAACGTCAGGATGTACGGGATGCCCACGGCGAGGATCGCGAGAATGCCGCCGTCGAGGCCCCAGAGCAGCGTGCCGCCGAGCGCTCCCTCACCGGCGAGTGCGCCCACGACCTCTTTCAGCAGCGGCGACACGAGCGTCTCCCACGTCGACGTCAGGATGCCGGCGAGGAAGTCGCCGACGAAGAAGAGGGTGGCGAAGATCGCCGCCATCACGCCGATGAGAATGGGAATGCCGGTGTGCGACGCCGTCGCGATGCGCCACCACGTGTCCGCCCCGCGACGCTCACGGACCGTCCCGCTCGCGGCCGCGATGGAACGCGCAAGAGCATGACGCCGACGGGCGATCTCGAGTGCGACCCCGTCGTCGGACTGGGTCAGCAACTCCCCGGCGTCGAGGCCGCTGGCGGCGGCCACGTCCGTATCACCCTCGAGCAGCGCGAAGGCGATCGCCCGGGCGTTCAGACCGTAAGCCGGGGAGCGCCCCGACAGCCGCTGCGCCACGGTCACGGTCAGCTCGTCGAGACGGTCTTCGAGCGCATCACCGTAGTCGCGCACCCCGCCGCGACCGTCCCCGTTCGGCGACGAGACAGAGCGAAGGACGGCGTCCATCAGCTCGTCGATCCCCTGGTTGCGCGGCGCGACCGTGGGCACGACGGGCACGTCGAGCAGCGCTGCCAGCCGTGAGGCGTCCACCGTGACCTCACGACGCCGCGCCTCATCGATCAGGTTCAAGGCCACGACCACCCGGTAGCCCAGATCGAGCAGTTGCAGAACGAGGAAGAGGTTGCGCGCGAGGTTGGTGGCGTCGACGACGACGACGACGACGTCGGGCTGCGCCTCGAGCAGCGCCGCGCGCGCGGCCACCTGGTCGCCGCCGCTCACGTCCAGCCCGTAGACACCGGGAAGGTCCATGATCTCGACCGTGGTCCCCGCCCAGCGCGCGCACACCGTCGTCGCCTCGGTCGTGACGCCCGCGCAGTGAGCCGTCTCGAGGGTCGCACCGGTCAAGCTGTTGAACAGGGACGACTTGCCGACGTTTGGATTGCCGGCAAGGCAGACGACCGGCGGCGAGACCGACGCACGACGTGTTCCGCGTGCGGACGGCGCGGCGGGTGATGATGCAGACTCGCGTACGGACGGCGCGCTCATCGCTCAGCCGCGGACCATGATCTTGCCGGCCACCTCACGTCCCAGCGCGTACTGCGCGCCGGCCACACGAACGAGCAACGGCCCTCCGAACGGGGCTACGCTCTCGACGGCGACGTCCGTGTCCGGCAGCAGGCCGAGTGAGGCAAGGTAGCGCAGGAGGTCCGCCTGCTCCTCCGCGACACACCCGATCGTGCCGGCGTCTCCGGGCCCGAGGCTCGAAAGCGGCCGCAACGGCTCCTCGATCAGCTCCCCGTCCTCGTCCGGGATGACCTGGCCGTGCGGGCAGGTGCGGGGATGGCCGAGTTGCGCGGCCAGCCGCGCCTCGACCTCAGGACTCAGCGCGTGCTCGAGCTTGCAGGCCTCTTCGTGTACCGCGTCCCACGGCATGTCGAGCACGTCGACGAGAAAGCGTTCGCTCAGACGGTGGCGACGCACCAGCCGCGCACCTTGGGCGCGGCCGTCGGCCGTCAGGTCGATGCCGTTCGCGCGCTCTTCGGCGACGAGGCCCATGGTCCGCAGGCGCCGGACCATCTCGGACACCGACGGCGGCGACACGCCCAGCGCCTCGGCGAGCTGACCGACCGTCACCGGCGAGCCGTCACGCGAGAGCTTGAAGATGGCCTCGAGATACTCCTCGACGCTCTCTGTGAGCTTCTCCACCGCTGGTCCTCCCGGTGTCTCTCAGGTCCTCTGGTCGTCGCCGCCGCTCACCGCGCGAGTGACGCCGACACGTGGTGTTAGGATAGCCTAATTGTCGACCGTCAGTCCACCTGACTTGAATCAACAGGGTGTCCTGCAAGAGAGGCGAAGGCGCGGCTCGCGCCCGTGGGTCGGACGCACGGCAGCGCCACGGGAGAGAAGGGGGTCGTTGGAGCGGATGACGGGACTCGAACCCGCGATCTTCAGCTTGGGAAGCTGACGTGTTACCAGCTACACTACATCCGCTCGCACGGCCATTAGACCACGAGCCGGCGGGACCCTTCAAGGCGTGCCGCGCCGCCCGGGAGCATCACGGCGCCACCGTGTGCGCCAGCTCCACGCAAGCGAGAAACCCCCGGTAGAGCTCCGCGAAGTCGCCGCCGCCGATCTCCAGGGTACGCCCGTCGATGCGCCGCACGCCGGGGTACGACGACGCAGCGTCGCAGAACGGCACGCGTGTGAACGTCAGCAGCAACGGGTCGCCCGACCACTGGAGCGGCGCGACGTCGGCGCGCCTCGCCAGCGCCTGCTCGACGTCGGCGCAGATGCGGGCGCGCGCCTCGTCGGCCGGCATGAGCGCGGCGGCGGTGCGCGTCACACCGTGCTTCACGACCGTCGCCGTGACCCCCGGCACGAGGGCGCGCGCCTCGGACGCGACCTTGTCGTCGCCCGAGACGTACACGGCCGGTACGCCGTAGTGGCCGGCGAGCATCGCCCCGAGGCCGAACTCACCGAGCTCGACCCCGCCGACCGAGACGCCGAACACGCGATACGTCCAGGTGTGCTCGAGGACCGCCGCCGGCGTCCCCGCCCGGGCGTGATAGCCGACCATGAGGGCCGCCTCGTACCCGGGTCCGATGCCGTGCATCATGCTGTCCGGCGTCGGCGATCCCGACACGAGGGTGACGCGCGCGGGCATGGCGTCGGGATCAAGGTTTCCGCCGTCGTTGTGGGCGTCGGTCACGACCACCTCGTCGGCGCCGGCGGCACGGCACCCTTCGAGCGCCGCCAGCAGGTCACCCAGCATGGCGGCGCGGGCACGCGCGTACCCCCGTCCCGACGGATCGGTCTCCCACTCGTGGACCACGGTGCTGACGCCCTCGAGATCGACGGCGACGAAGACCTTCATGCCTGGCTCCTCTCTGGGCGCGCGGCGACGGGGCAGAGCGCTACGGAAGCATCGCGCGGACGCCGCCGCGCGCGGCGTCCGCGCCCGATTCTAGCAGTCGCAGGCGGATCGGCCGCCGCGCCCGCGGCGGGCGGCGCGG
>CAZTMO010000017.1:0-14534 GCA_964615105.1 uncultured Thermoleophilia bacterium | reverse complement strand
GGAGCGACTCGACACCTTGCCAGAAGTCGTGCGTGTCGCACGGCTCGTCGCCGCACGGTTCTACCCGCTGGTGACAGCGGCACAACAGGACCGGCCCTTCGACCGCCTCATACACCTGGCGGACGGAGATCTCCGCCGGTGGACGCGCCAGCGCCACGCCCCCACCGCTGCCGCGGTAGGTCCGAACGAGGTCGGCGCGGGCGAGCTCCTGCAGCACCTTCGACAGACGGCTCCCGGGAATCGCCTGTGACCGCGCGATCGTGTCGGTGTGGACGACCGCTCCCGGCTCGTGTCGGGCGAGCTCGAGCACCGCACGGACCGCGTAGTCGGCTTTCGTCGAGAGCCTCACGCGGACTAATCTACCCTAATCGGCCGACAATGTCCACTTCGCCCGCGACACGCGACGACCCCCCGCCCAGGATCCGGGTCAGATCTCGTCGTAGGCCCACTCGACGTTCTCGCGGTGGGCGGTCCTGTAAGCGGGGCCGAGCTCTACCTTCGCCTCGAGGAACTGCTCCGCCGGCAGGTGGAGCTCATGCCGTTCGACGCCCTGCTTCTTGAGCGCCGCCACCGCCGCGTAGACACCGGTGATGTAGCGCTCGTTGGCGTCGATGAGCGCCTTGTCCATCGCCGGTCCGTGACTCGGGACGATGACCTCGACGGGGAGCTGCTTGAGCTGCCGCAGGGTGTGGACCCACGTGTCACGGCCGTCGCGCTGCGTGAACGTCGGCAGAGGCCACTCGAGCGTGTCGCCGGCGAAGAGCACACGCGCCTCGTCGAGGTAGACGACGATCGAATCGGCGCTGTGCCCCGGGGTGTGGATGAGGTGGACGGTCTCGTCGTCGCCGAGGTACGTGAGGCGGTCGCCGAAGGTGACGGACGGCGTCGGCACACCCTCGCGCGGCGCCGCCGGCACCGACTCGGAAATGCCACGCGACTGCGACTCGAGCAGCCGCGGGCAGGCGCGCTGGGCGACGATGTCGCAGGTCGCGAAGGCGGCGTTCCCGTAGACGTGGTCCCAATGGTGGTGCGTGTTGACGACGACGCGGCGTCGGCTGACGGCGATATCGGCGAGCGCAGCCAGGACCGGGTCCATGTCCTGAGGTCGTGTGAGCGTGTCGATCACGAAGGCACGTGAGCGCGTGACCACGACCGCGCTTGCCGTGGGGAATCCCATGGCGTCGACACGATGGACGTGGACGTTGCGCTTCAGCTCCTCCATCGCCCTCCTCTCGCTCGGGGGTCACAAGGCCGGTCCGACGACCTCTTCGGAAGCCGTGGTCAACGCGACGATGCCGTCGCCCGACACACGCCAGGTGTTCTCGACGCCGATCGCGCCCATGCCGGGCAGGACGAACTTCGGCTCGAGAGCGAACACCATGCCCTCGGTCAGCTCAAGGTCGCTCGTCGTGAGGACCGGGAGCTCGTCCAGCTCGAGGCCGACGCCGTGACCCACGAAGCGTACCTTTCCTTCGCCGCGGCCCATGAACCCGTCGCCGAAGCCGGCCGCCCGGGCGGCGGCCTCGGCGGCGTTCCAGACCGCGGCGCACGGCACACCGGGCCCGGCCATGCCGCGCACGACGTCCTGCACGTGCAGCGCGGCCTCGTACGCCCGCGCCAGCTCGCCCGGCAGCTCGCCGAGGGTGATGATGCGCGTGAAGTCGGCGATGTAACCCTCACGCACGGCGACGAAGTCGAAGACGACGTGGTCGCCGCGGCTGATCGGCTTGAAGCTCACGCCCTGAGCGATCGCCGGGCTCAGCCCGGTGCCGCCGAGCGGCGTGTCGAGGAACGTCGCCGCCGCTCCGCTCGTCCCGCTGAGGAGCTGCCCGTAGAATATCTCCTGGTTGAAGCCGCGCATGCGGATCACGCCCTCGTGGCCGAGACGGCGCGCCTCGGCCTCGACACGGCCGGCGAAGGCCGCCTCCGTGATGCCCTCCTCGAGGAGGCCCGGGGCGAGCCTGAAGACCTCGTCGGCGAGCGCCGCGGCGGCAGCGATACGTTCGATCTCCCAGGCGGACTTCACCGCGCGCAGACGCACGACGTCGGGGCCGACGTCGGCGAAGGTCGCGCCGGGGAACAGCCCCTCCAGGCGCCGCGCCCGCATCGCCGGCAGCACATCGAGCTCGAGGCCCAGCCGTGAGGGCAGGCGCCCGTGGCGCTCGGCGACCGCGCCGGGCAGGTCGCGCGCCGACGACAGGGCGACGATGTCGTCGAGCGGCGACTCGAGGCGCGCGCGCTCCACGACCTTGCGCGCGAACAGCGTCGCCGCCCCGGTCACGGGCACGTACAGGAACGACTGCTGCACCGTACCGCTGAGGTAATAGAGGTCCGCGTTCTGCGTGATGAGCGCGGCGTCGAGGTCGCGCGCCGCGAGGACGCCCTGCAGCGCGGCGACACGCCGCGCGACCTCGTCCCGCGGCGTCAGCCGCGCCGTCGGTTCGACGAGCGGTGCCTCCCCGCGCTCCATCGCGTCCGTGCCTACCAGGTCTGCACGCGCCACACGACGAGCGCGAAGAGTACGGCGAAGATGCCCGCCAGGGCGACCCACGTGTCATTGCCGATGCGGCCGCGAAAGCCCCGCCTGTCGCCCCAGCGCATGGCGGCGAAAGCCGCGATGCCACCGATGAGGCCGCCGAAGTGCGCTTGCCACGAGATGTACGCGCTGCCGACGAGCGAGATCACGATGTTGATGGCGAGGATGATCCCCATCGTGCGCACGAGCTGGTCGGCCATCATGTCGCGGCCGCGGCTGAGGTACGCCCAGAGGAACGTCGCGCCGAAGACACCGAAGATCGCGCCCGAGGCGCCGACCGTGGCCAGCCGCTCGGGACCCAAGAGGAGCACGAGGACCGAGCCCGACAGGCCCGCGATGAAGTACAGGAGGACGAAGCGCAGCGTGCCCATCACGCGCTCGAGGAAGCTGCCCACGATCCACAAGGCCCACATGTTGAACGCAAGGTGGAAGATGCCGGCGTGGAGGAACATCGACGTCAGCAGCCGCCAGTACTCGTTCTGCTCGGCGACGCGCGCCGGGACCAGGGCTCCGATGGCCGTGAGGGTGTTCATCGAGACGCTGCCGCCGAGCGCCATACCGGAAGCGAGCATCATCTCGAACACGAAGAAGGCCACGTTGACGGCGACGAGGGCCTTGGTCGCAGGAGCGGTGCGCGATGCGAGCCCTCCGGCGCCCCAGCGCGAGCGCATCTGGTCGCGCGTGACGACCCGGGCGCGACGCGCGCCGCCGTTCTGCTGCCGCACGCACTCGGGGCAGCGAAAGCCGACCGGCGCCGGGATCATGCATTCATGACAGATCGGCCGGCCGCAGTTCGAGCACGAGACGAGGGTCTCGCGGTCGGGGTGCCGGTAACACACACGGACGTCGTCGTCGGCGGGCACGGTCGTCTCGAAGTCCGGGGGCATGCGATCGTCTGGCGGCAGGGTGCTCATCTGCGCTTCTGTACCGTGCAGGGGACGGCGTCAAACAACGCCACCAGCCATTCCGGCAGACGTCGGGGGCGCAGGGTGAGGGGGTCGACAGCGGCGTGCCGCGTCTCGCCACTGGCCACGAGCTCGTCGGCGCGCGTCACCTCGTAGCCGAACGAGAACGACGAGCGCCGCACCTCGCTCACCCACAGCGCGACGGTGAGCAGATCGTCGAGCAGCGCCGGCCGGTGGTAACGGAGGCGCACCTCGACGCAGGGGAACACCGCGCCCCGCGCCTCAGCCTCGCGGATCGGCACGCCGAGGTGCCGCAGGAGCTCCACGCGGGCGACCTCGAAGAAGACGAGGTAGTTCGCGTAGTAGCACACGCCGGCGGCGTCGGTGTCGGCGTAACGGACGCGGACCTGGGTCGAGAAGCGCTCGGCGGAGACGGGCTCGGGCATCGCCGCGAAGTGTAACAAGCAGGCCCCGGCGCGGCGACCCTCCGAAACGACGGGCGGCCGGGGCGCTCACGCGCCCCGGCCGCCCGGATGCCTCGATCTGTGGCCGGTTCAGGCGAAGGCGACCTTGGCGGCCTCTTCCCAGACGCCCATCGCGTGGTCCATGGCGTCGTCCGGGATGTTGAGCGGCGGCAAGAAGCGCACCACGTTGTCGTACATGCCGCAGAGCAGGGTGAGCACTTTGCGCTCGATGCAGGCGTTCTTGAAGGCAGCTGCGGCGGCGGCGTCAGGCTCCTTGGTGCCCGGCTTGACGATCTCGATGGCGTCCATGAGACCGAGCCCGCGCACCTCGCCGATGGCGGGGTACGTCTCCTGGAGCTTGGTGAAGAAGCCGCGCAGTTTCTCGCCCTGCTTCGTGGCGTTCTCCATCATGCCTTCGTCGCGGATGGCGTCGATGCCGGCCATCGAGGCGGCACAGGCGACGGCGTTGCCGCCGTAGGTGCCGCCCATCGTGCCCGGCTTGCACCTGTCGAAGTACTCGGACCTGGTGACGATGGCCGACAGCGGGAAGCCCGAGGCGATGCCCTTGGCGACGGTGACGATGTCGGCGGTCACGCCGTAGTGCTCCATGCAGAACCACTTGCCGGTGCGGCCGAAGCCCGCCTGGATCTCGTCGATGACGAGCAGGGCGCCGATCTCGTCGGCCACGTTGCGGACCTCGCGCATGAACTCGGCCGGCGGCACGATGAAGCCGCCCTCGCCCTGGAGAGGCTCGATGATGATCGAGGCCACCTGGTCCGGCCAGCACTCCGTGGTGATGACCTTGCGCAGGTCGGAGATGGCGAAGTCGACCGGGTCCTCACTCGCCGGGGTGCGGTACGGATACGCGTAGCGGGCGTGGTACACGCCGGCAGGCAGCGGCTCGTAGTAGCCGCGATACTGGGCCTTGGAGCAGGTCAGCGCCATGGTCATGTGCGTGCGGCCGTGGAATGCGCCCTTGAAGGCGATCGTCACGGGTCGCTTCGTCGCCTGCTTGGCGAGCTTGACCGCGTTCTCCACGGCTTCGGCGCCGGAGTTGACGAAAAGGACGTTATCGAGGTCGCCGGGGACGATCTCGACAATCTTGTTCGCGGCGTCGACGACGGTGTCGTTGAAGAACATGTTGGCCTGCGCGTGGACGATCTTGTCCATCTGCGCCTTCGCCGCGGCGATGACCTTGGGGTGGGTGTGACCGGTGTTGACCACGGCGATGCCGACCGCCATGTCGAGCCACTTGTCGCCGTCCTTGGTCCAGAACCAGGACCCCTCGGCGTGGTCGACCACCACGGGAGCGAACCGTGCCGTGACCGACGGGACGACCTTGTACTTGTCCTGTGCCATCGATGAACCTCCAACGAGACGAGAATGCCGGGCGACGCGGACGAGCAGGCCCAAGACGGCGTCCTGACGACGCCGAGCGCCCGTGACGGCGCGGGGACCGCGCTCTCCACCATGACTCACGCGCGACTCTATCAGAGCGACCCCAGAGTGGTACGGACCATCCTGCACAACGCGGGCACGACACACGTCCTCACTTTGGACATCCTGTCCAAAGTCGCTCGTGTTGACAGCGACCGGGAGGCGAGGGAGAATCGTTACGGAATTCACAGCGTTCAGTTCGTAACGGTCTCTACGATCCAGGAGCCTGCCACGGCGGTCTCACGCAAGACAGTCGCTCGTCTCAGCCGCTACAGGCGGCTGCTTGAGTCGTTACGCTCCCAAGGCGTCGCCAACATCTACTCGCACGAACTGGCCCGCCACGCCGTCGTGAGCGCCGCGCAGGTGCGTCGCGACATGATGGCGATCGGCTATTCCGGCAGCCCGAGCAAGGGTTACGACGTCGTCCCGTGCATCGACAGCCTGAGCAGCTTCCTCGACGGCACGGCGCGGCAGGAGGTGGCGCTCGTGGGCGTCGGCAACCTCGGCCGCGCCGTCCTGCAGCATCTCTTCGCCGCGAGCCCCTCGGCGGCCATCGTCGTCGCGTTCGACGCCGACCCCGAGCTGATCGGCACCACCGTCCAGTCGTGCCGGGTCGTGGACACTGCGCGCATGGAGGAGCTCGTACGAAGCCTCGGTATCGAGATCGGCGTGCTCACGGTCCCGGCGGCGTACGCCCAGGCCGCCGCCGAGACCCTCGTGCGCGCGGGCGTGAAGAGCATCATCAGCTTCGCCCCGGTCCCGCTCGACCTCCCGCGCCACATCTTCGTCGAGTACATGGACCTCACTGCCGCGCTCGAATCGGCCGCGTTCTTCTCGCGCCTGGGTAGGGCCAGCGCGGACACGCCCGGTGACGGCGGCAGCGAGATCGGGCCGATGGTGAGACAACTCGAGACGCTGCTTGCGAGGACAACCATGAAGCTTGAAGACCTGGCCGGGCTCATCGGAGCCCGCATCGTCACACCCGGCCCCCCCGGCGGTACCGAGGTGGCGAAGATCTACGCCGGCGACCGCGTCAGCGACCTGCTCAACGAGGCCTCAGACAGGACTCTCCTGGTGAGCAACCTGGTCAGCGTCCAGATGCTGCGCGTCGCCGAGCTCATGGACGTGCCCGGGATCTGCTTCGTCAACGGCGTCGAGCCGGAGGACGAGGTCATCGCCCTGGCGCGCGAGAACGGCACCTTGCTCATGGTCTCGCCCGACGGCGTGTTCGAGACCTGCGGGCGCATCTACCAGCACCTCTCCGGGAACGGGCGCGACTGACCGTGGAAACGCTGCGCTTCGACATCCAGGCGCGCGACTTCAACGCCGCGGGCGCCGCCTCGCGGGCTCTCAAGCAGCACCTCAAGCGCATCGGCGCCGAGAGCGACGCCGTACGCCGGGCGATGATCGCCGCTTACGAGGCCGAGATGAACGTCGTCATCCACGCCGAGGGCGGGATGCTCGAGGCCATGGTCGACGACCATCAGGTCGACGTCGAGGTCAGCGACGGCGGCCCCGGGATCCCCGACGTCGGCGCGGCGATGCGTGAGGGGTTCTCGACCGCCTCCGCCGAGGCCCGCGCCCTGGGCTTTGGCGCCGGCCTCGGTCTGCCCAACATCGAACGCAACAGCGACCGCCTGCGGGTGACGTCGGAGATCGGCAAGGGCACGAGGGTCAGCTTCACCATCTTGCTGAAGCCCGAGCTCGGCGCCCGTGGTGAACGGCCTTCGTCGCTGGCGACGCATCCTGACCTCTGCACGGACTGCCGCCGCTGTGTGACCGCCTGCCCCACCGGGGCGGTGCGCGTCCGCGACGGCGTGCCGACCGTGCTTCGGCACCTGTGCATCGACTGCGCGTCGTGCATCGCCGCCTGCCCGTCGGGCGCCCTCGCCGTCGCCGGCGCCGAGACGGCGCCGGCGCTCGGAGGCGCGAGGGTCGTGGTCCCCGCCGGGCTGCTCGTCGACTACCGTCCCTTCGGCGACGCCGCCGCAGTTGTCGCGGCCTTGCGCGCGCTGGGCGCCGCCGACGTCGTCGTGACCGGCGGCTACGAGGCGGCGTTGCACGCCGCCGTCGCCGCGCGGGCGGCCACGGGCGACGGCCCTGGCCCCGTCATCTCCCCCGTCTGCCCCGCCGTTGTCGGCCTCATGGAGCTGCGCTTCCCGGCGCTCCTCTCCTGCGTGGCGCCGTTCGCCTCCCCTCTCGAGGCGGCGCAGAGCGACCTCGCCGACGGCGAGGTCGTGTTCGTCGCCTCGTGCCCCGGTCAGCGCAGCGCCCTGCTCGCCCAGCGCGCCACGGCCCAGCGCGCGGTCACCACCCCGTGCCGACTGCGCGAGGTCGTCGCTCCTGTGCTCGCCGGGCAGACAGGTACCCGCTTGGCCGCCGCGCCGGATGCCGATCGGTCGGGGCGCGATCCCGCGGGACCCTCGTGCGATGCGGCCTCCGTCCGCTTAGAGGCGGCCGGCGACCACACTGCCGATGTGCTCATCGTGACCGGCGCCGCCCACGTGGTCGACGTCCTCGAGCAGCTCGAGAACGGCCTGCTCGAGGACGTCCCGGCGATCGAGCCCTATCTGTGCGACGGGGGCTGCCTCGGTTCGCCGCTGTTCGCCGGCGACCCGTACGTCGCCGCCTGGCGCTGGGCGGCCGCGGACGTCGACGCGGAGGGACGCGCCCACGATCGGCCGCAACCGTTCCGGCCCCGGCCCGGCATTCGCCTCGATCCTGATATGGCCACCGCCATCCGCATGCTCGCCGAGCTCGACGATGTCACGGCGTCGCTGCCCGGCAAGGACTGCGCGACCTGCGGCGCCCCGTCCTGCGCGACCTTCGCCGAGGACATCGTCACCGGCCGCGCCACGCGCGATCTCTGCCCCTACGCCACGCTCGCGACGAGCGCCGGCGTGCGACCCGACGAGGGGAGCCCACGATGAAGCTCGAGCAGATCGTCTCGGAACTCGGCCTGACCGGGCTCAACACCGCGGCGACCAGCGTCGCCGGCGCCGAGGTCACGCGAGGCTACGCCTCCGACCTTCTGAGCGACGTGCTCGCCAACGCCCCCGGCGGCGGCGTCCTAGTCACGCTGCAGGTCCACCTGAACGTGATCGCCGTCGCCGGCCACGCCGATCTCGCCGCGGTGGTGTTCGCCGGCGACCGGCGGCCCGACGACGACGTGATCGCCAAGGCGGAGGAGGAGGGTCTGCCCCTGTACGTCGCGACCGGGGACACGTTCGACGTCGTCGGGCGACTGTACGGCCTCGGCCTGAGGGGGCGCGGCGCCTGACGCCGCGAGAAAGGACGACGAAGGACGCGATGCGTGACCCGGTTTCTCGCAGACCTGCACGTGCACACCGCGCTCTCACCGTGCGCGGACGACGGAATGACACCGCCGGCGATCGTCGCCGCCGCGCTGGCTGAAGGACTGAGCTTGATCGCCATCTGCGACCACAACAGCGCGCGCAACGCCGCCGCCGTGCAGGCGGCGGCCGGCGCGCGCCTCGCCGTGGTCGCGGGCATGGAGATCACCAGCGCCGAGGAGTGTCACGTCGTCGGCCTCTTTCCCGACGTCCGCGCCGCCGAAGCCGCCGGCGGCCACGTCGCCGCTCTGCTACCCGAGGCGGAAGAGGGCTACACCGCGTTCTTCGGCGAGCAGTTCCTCATGGACGCGTGCGGCGAGATCCTCGGGCGCGAGACGCGGGCGCTGGCCGCGGCGACGTCGCTCGACGTCGCCGCCTGCGTCGACCTCGTCCACCGCCACGCAGGCCTCGCCGTCGCCGCACACATCGACCGCCGCTCGTTCGGCGTGATCGGCCAGCTCGGCGTGTTTCCCGCCGAAGCCGGGTTCGACGCCGTTGAGCTGTCGCGCCACGTGACCCCGGGGTCGGACGACGAGGCGCGCTACGCCGCCATCGGCTTGCCGCTGCTGCGTTCCTCCGACGCGCACTTCCCGGGCGAGATCGGCGCCGCGCGCTCATGCCTCGAACTCGACACGCCCGGGTTCATCGGTCTCGCGGCGCTCCTCGGCGCACAGCGATCCAGCCGGCATACCTCCGTGAAGGAGGACGTTGCCGATGCATGACCTGTCCCTGTATCTGCTCGAGGTGCTCGAGAACTCGGTGCGCGCCGGGGCGACGACGGTGGCGACGCGCATCGTCGCCGATGCGCAGGCCGACCGCCTGACCATGGTCGTCGACGACGACGGCCCCGGCCTGCCCGTGCCGCCCGACGAAGTCATCGACCCCTTCTTCACGACCAAGCCGGGCAAGAAGACGGGCCTCGGCCTGAGCTTGTTCCGACAGGACGCCGAGACCGCCGGCGGCGGGCTGCGCGTCGGGCGCTCGGACGGCCTCGGAGGCGTCGAGGTCGAGGCCTGGATGGAGCTCGCCAACGTCGACCGCCCGCCCCTTGGTGACGTGGCCACGACACTGGTGGCGATGGCCGCCGCCAACCCGGAGGTGTGCTTCACCGTGGACCTCGCTGATGACGGCGAGCGCCTGCGCCTCGAGGGAGGCGAGGTCGTGCGGGGAATGTCGGCGCTGGTCGCCTTCCAGGAGCGCCTGAGATGACCCGGAGCGGGCGACGCAGAGGCCCGCCGGGGGGCGGGCGCGGATCGCCGCGCCCGCCGCGGGCGGGCCCGGACGCAGAGCACGAGACAGCACCCGCGGCGCACGCCGCGGTGAGACGATCGAAGGAGAGCTGATGAGTGAAGACGTGAAGCAGTGCGCCTGCTGCGAAGAGGAAGCCTCCGAGGAGGAGCTCCTCGCGCGGCTGGACGAGGTGATCGAGGAGTACAGGGCGAAGCCCGGCGCGCTGATCCCCGTATTGCAGTACGCCCAGGGCATCTTCGGGTACCTGCCCGAGGTCGCGCTCAAGCGCGTCGCCCTCGGCCTGAACAGACCGTACAGCGAGGTCGCCGGCGTGGTCGGTTTCTACTCGTTCTTCTCGACCGTGCCCCGCGGCAAGCACTTGATCCGCGTCTGCCTGGGGACCGCCTGTTACGTCCGCGGCGGCAAGCAGGTGCTCGACACGATAAAGCAGCGTCTCGGCATCGACGTCGGCGAGACGACCGAAGACCGGCAGTTCTCACTCGAGGTCGCACGCTGCTTCGGCGCCTGCGGCCTCGCCCCGGCCATGTCGATCGGCGACGAGGTGTTCAAGCGCGTGCGCCCCTCACGGATCCCGGAGATCTTCGCCCGCTACAGCGCGGACGCCGAGAAGGAAGGAGCCGTCAATGTCGCCGGCTGACACCCCCGTCAACAGAATCCGCAGCCTCGCCGACCTGACGGCGATCAAGGAGCGCACGCAGGCCGACACGGCGTTGCGCGAGGACGGCTACCACGTGCGCTGCACGGTCCACATGGGTACCTGCGGCATCGCCAGCGGCGCGCGCGCCGTGCTGGCCACGGCGATGGAGGAGCTCGCCGCCAGCGGCCGGCTCGACGTCCGCGTCACGACGTCCGGCTGCATAGGCGCCTGCGAGCACGAACCCGAGATGACCGTCGAGGTCCTCGACGCCGAACCCGTGCTCTACGGCTACCTCGACCCCGACAAGACGCGTCGCGTGTTCAAAGAGCATGTCCTCGGCGGCAAGGTGGTCCCCGACTTGGCCGTGAGCCTCGGCGACCAGGTCGGCGGCGTGGACCCGCACGGCCGCCCGCGCACCCCGAAACCCGACGAAGAGAAGTGGAGCTGACATGGGAGAGAAGTCAGCCATGAGCATCCCCCGTATGCACATGATGATGTGCTTCGGCACCGGCTGTCTGTCGTCCGGCGCCGAGCGCGTCAGAGACGCCCTGAACGCGGCGCTCGACGAGCATGACATGCGGGACGAGGTCTCAATCGTCGAGACCGGCTGTAACGGCTTCTGCGCCGGCGGCCCCCTTGTGGTCGTGTACCCGGGCGGCGTCTTCTACACGAAGGTGCAGCCCGAAGACGCCGAGGAGATCGTCGCCGAGCACGTCGTCAAGGGCCGCCCGGTCGAGCGGCTCATGTACCGGCATCCGACGACCAAGGCCATCATCCCGCTGTACGAGGACATCCCGTTCTTCGCCCGCCAGGACCTGCGCGTCCTGCGCAACAAGGGCCGCATCGCCGCGGAGAGCATCGAGGAGTACATCGCCCGCGACGGTTACCAGGGCTTCGCCAAGGCGCTGCTCGAGATGTCCCCGGACGAGGTCATCGAGGAGATCATCGCCGCCGGCCTGCGCGGCCGCGGCGGCGCCGGGTTCCCGACCGGCCTCAAGTGGAAGTTCTGCCGCGCCGCGGAGGGCGACCAGAAGTACATCCTCTGCAACGCCGACGAAGGCGACCCCGGCGCGTTCATGGACCGCTCGATGCTCGAGAGCGACCCGCACGCCGTCCTCGAGGGCATGATGATCGGCGCCCGCGCGATCGGCGCCAGCGAGGGCTACATCTACTGCCGCGCGGAGTACCCGCTCGCGCTGGAGCGCATCGACATGGCGCTGAAAGACTGCCGGCGCTACGGGCTCCTCGGTGAGAACATCATGGACAGCGGTTTCTCGTTCGACGTCCACGTCGCCCGGGGCTCGGGCGCCTTCGTCTGCGGCGAGGAGACGGCCCTGATGACCTCGATCGAGGGACACCGCGGCGAGCCGCGCCCGCGACCGCCGTTCCAGGCGCAGAAGGGCCTCTGGGGCAAGCCCAGCGTCCTTAACAACGTCGAGACCCTCGCCAGCGTCCCGCTGATCCTGCGCGAGGGCAGGGACTGGTTCCGCTCGGTGGGTACCGAGAAGAGCCCCGGGACGAAGATCTTCGCCCTCTCGGGGACGGTCAACAACGTCGGCCTCGTCGAGGTCCCGCTCGGGATCCCGCTGGGCGACATCGTGTACGACATCGGCGGTGGCATCCCGAACGGCAAGGAGTACAAAGCGGCGCAGCTCGGTGGCCCGTCCGGAGGCTGTGTGCCGAAGGAGCACCTGAACACCCCGGTCGACTTCGAGTCCCTGCCTGAGATCGGCGCGATCATGGGTTCCGGAGGCCTCATCGTGATGGACGAGGACACGTGCATGGTCGACATGGCACGGTTCTTCCTCGACTTCATCCAGGAGGAGAGCTGCGGCAAGTGCCCGCCCTGCCGCGTGGGCACCAAGCGCATGCTCGAGATGGTCACGCGCATCTGCGAAGGCGAGGGCGAAGAGGGCGACATCGAGCGCCTCGTCGCCCTCGGCGAGACGATCAAGGAGACGGCGCTGTGCGGCCTCGGCCAGACGGCGCCGAACCCCGTCCTGTCGATGATCCGCTACTTCCGCCACGAGTGGGAGGAGCACATCCGGGACCGCCACTGTGAGGCCGGCGTCTGCGCCAACATGTACATGGCGCGATGCTCGAACGCCTGTCCTGCGAGCGTCAACGTCCCCGGGTTCGTTTCGCTGGTCGGCGAGGCGCGCTACGACGAGGCGCTCAGGGTCCACCGCAACCGTAACCCTCTGGCCAGCATCTGCGCCCGGGTCTGCTTCCACCCCTGCGAGAGCAAGTGCCAGCGGGCCGGGCTCGACGCCCCGGTGGCGATCCGCCACGTGAAGCGCTTCATGGTCGAGCAGGAGACTGAGCCCCAGCTGCCCGAGATGCAGATCGACGAGACCAACGCCGCGCGCAAGGTGGCGGTCGTGGGCGCCGGTCCCGCGGGCCTGTCGTGCGCCTTCTTCCTCGCCCGGCTCGGCTACAAGCCGACCGTGTTCGAGGCCGAGGGCAAGCCGGGTGGCATGCTCATCCAGGCGATCCCCTCTTACCGCCTCCCGCGCGTCGAGCTTGAGCGCGAGATCAAGATGATCGAGGACATGGGCGCGACCATCGAGTGCGGCAAGGCGCTCGGCCGGGACTTCACGCTCAACAGCCTCAAGGAGGACGGGTTCGAGGCCGTGTTCGTCGCCGTCGGGGCGCCGAAGGGGACGAGCATCGGAATCCCCGGCGAGGACGGTCCCGGCGTCTACGACGGATTGAGCTTCCTCAAGGAATACAACCTGACCGGCAGCGCGCCGATGGGCCGCAAGGTGGCCGTGATCGGCGGCGGCAACGCGGCCATCGACGCCGCGCGCACCGCCGTCCGCCTCGGCGCCGAAGAGGTGCGCATCCTCTACCGGCGTACGCGGGCGCAGATGCCGGCATGGGTCGAGGAGGTGGACGCGGCCGACCTCGAGGGCGTCCAGCTCTACACGCTGATCGCGCCCGAAGAGATCGTCCGCGACGCGGACGGCAAGGTCGCGGGCGTGCGCTGTCGCAAGATGGTGCTCGGTGAGTACGACCGCAGCGGACGCCGGCGCCCGGTCCCCGACGAGAGCGCCGACTTCGTGGTCGAGGCCGACACGGTGATCGCCGCGATCGGGCAGTGGCTCGACGCCGACGAGATCATGGACGGCACCAGACTCGACACGAACCGTCGCGGGTATCTCGTCGCCGACCCGACCTCCGGGCGCACGTCCGAGGAATGGGTCTTCGCCGGCGGCGACGACGTGACCGGGCCCGCCTCGGTCGTCGCCGCGATCGGCGCCGGCGAGAAGGCGGCCGTCGGCATCGACGAGCTGCTGACCGGCGCCAACCATGCCTTCTGGCGCCGGGACGTCGAGCCGCAGACGGAGTTCGACCCCGACGCCGACCCGGTGGAGACGCCGCGGGCGGCGGTCGACGAGCTGCCGCTGCAACGCCGCCGGACGAGCTTCGACGAGGTCGAGCTCGGATGGGCGGCGGCCACAGCGCTGGCCGAGGCGAAACGCTGCCTGCGCTGCGACTACGGCAAATACTGCTCGCAAGGGTGAGGAGCTGACCTATGCCAACGCTGACCATTGACGACATCAAGGTCGAGGTCCCAGAGGGTACCTCCGTCCTTCAGGCCGCCCGCCAGGCAGGCGTTAAGATCCCCACCCTCTGTTACCTCGAGGACGTGCAGTCGATCGGCGCCTGCCGCGTCTGCCTGGTCGAGGTCGAGGGCGCCAGGACCCTGGTCGCTTCCTGCTCGCAGCCGGCGACCGAGGGCATGGTGGTCAAGACCAACACCGGCCGCGTGCGCGCCGGCCGGCAGACCGTCGTCGAGCTGCTCCTCAGCGAGCACGACGGCGACTGCACGGTCGGCAGCCGCAGAGCCGACTGCGAGCTCCGCACGCTGGCCGAGGAACTCGGCCTCGGCGAGCTGCAGTACACCGGTAAGAAGACCCGGCGCTTCGTCGACGACTCGACGCCGGC
>CAZTMO010000016.1:0-14888 GCA_964615105.1 uncultured Thermoleophilia bacterium | reverse complement strand
TTCTCGACCTCGGAGTAGGTCATGAGGTCGATCTTCTCGTGCTGCCCGACCGCGACCATCTTGGGCGTGAGGATGCAGGCGGCGCAGTCCAGGGTGGGGAACGTCTTGTCGAACATCGCCATGTGTCCGCCGATCGTGCCGAGCTTCTCGACGAGCACGACTTGCTTGTCGGCGTCAGCGATCTCGAGGGCGGTCTGGATGCCGGCGACGCCGGCGCCGACCACGACGGTGGTCGGATGTACGGGCGTGGAGTCGGGCGTCGCCGCCAGCGCGAACGGGACGCCGAGCACCGCGCAGGCGAGGACGGACTTGGCGCGGGCGGTAGAGCTGCCGCTCGCCGCCCGGTGCGCGCGAAACGAGGCCAGGCGCACCTCCCCGGTGTCGCCCCCGACGGTCGCCATCGCCCGGGTGAAGGCCGGTTTGTGATACCCGGGCGTGTCGCCGGCGATCACGACCCGGTCGAGCTTGTGGCGTTTGATCTCGGCGGCCAGCACGTCGGACAGCAGCCTGGGCTGCTGTCCGAGGACGACAACGTGCTCGACGCCGGGCAGGTTGTTCGCGTAGTTGAAGATCGCGTGCAGGTCGACCGCGGTCGCATCGGCGGCCCCCTCCTCGCTCAGGTACACCCCGACTCTCATACCGACCTCCTGACACTCCCCGGTGCCGGACTGTGACGGCGGCGAGTCACGCTGTCCCGCCGGCTGGAACGTCGCGTCAGACCCCCAGTGTCTGACGGACATGCCATACGTCGTCACACCTATATCACGTGTGCATCTATAGGTCTATAGCAGTATACTGACTCAGTAATTCTCCTGAGGTCGAGTCAACCGCTGCCACGTGCTCGAAGGGGTTGGTCGGCATCGCTCGGTCGCACACGCCGGCTGACGCGATAGGCTAGTCCGGACGTGCAACGTCCCGGAGGGGGACCGGCGCGGAGCGGCTGGTCCGGGAGGATGGGGTGTCGATGACCCTGAGGCGACAGCATAGCCGCCCAGTGTTCGGCTGGCTCGTGCTCGCGAACGGCGCCGTCGTGGTCGCCGCCGGCGTCGCCGGGGTGTTTGTCGGCCGGGTGGTGACGGACGTGTCGCCGGCGACCCTCGCAGCGGCCGTCGCCGTCGCGGCTCTCGCGGCCGCTGCCTTCGTCAACTACGTGCTCGTGCGAACCGCGCTGCGTCCGCTCCTTGATGTGAGCCGGATCGTCCGGGCGATCCACGAGGGGGCCGATGTGGACTGGGCGGCGGACGGGGGGGAAGGCGATCCCGATCTCTCCGCCGTGTCCGCCGCGCTGATGCAGACCGTCGATCGGCTCGAACGCGAGGCGCGCCGGTACTCGTCACGGCTGCTGACCTCGATCGAGGACGAGCGGCGCCGGATCGGCCGCGAGCTCCACGACGAGACGAGCCAGACGTTGGCCGCGACGCTCATCAACCTCGATCTCATGGAGAAGGGCCTCGGCACGTGCCCCGCGGACGTCAGGCAGCGCGTGGCGATCTCGAGCGAGCTGATCGGGCACACCCTGGAGCAGCTCAAGCTGCTCATCTACGACCTGCGTCCTGCCATGCTCGACGACCTCGGGTTGATCCCGGCGCTTCGGTGGTACATCCGCACCCATCTCGGCGGCACGGACCTCATCGTCGACACGGACTTCGAGGCGACCGATGAGCGGCTGGCCAGCGAGACGGAGACCGCGCTGTACCGGATCGCTCAGGAATCCCTCGCCAACGTCGTCAAGCACGCGCACGCCACGCGTGTCGCCGTCCGCCTTGAGATGCGTCCCGGCTACGTGAGCTTCGCCGTGCACGACGACGGCGTCGGCTTCGACCCCGACGAGGTGCTCGCCGACAAGGGCGAGCGGTATGGCCTCGGTCTGTTGTCGATTCGCGAGCGGGTCGAGCTGCTCGGCGGTACGTTGAACGTCGTGTCGGGCCCCGATCGCGGCACGCACCTCTACGTCGTGGTCCCCCTGGGATAGGATGGCAGGGGGTGATGCTCTCATGACGGATCGGGGCTCCATCCGAGTGGTCGTCGTCGACGACCACACGATCCTGCGCGAAGGGGTGTGCTCACTGCTCGCCCTGCAGGACGACATCGTGGTCGTCGGCGAGGCGAGCAACGGCGCGGAGGCGCTGGAGCTGCTGGACCGGACGGCGGCCGACGTGGTCATCATGGACATGGTCATGCCGCGTATGAACGGCCTCGAGGCGACACGCGAGATCAAGCGTCGCTGGCCGGACGTGAAGGTCCTCATCCTCAGCATGTACGACGACGACGCGTACGTGCAACAGGTCATTCAGGCGGGCGCTTCCGGCTACGTGCTCAAACGCGTGGCCACCGACGACCTCGTGCAGGCCATCCGCGAGGTGTACGGCGGGGCCTCCTTTCTGCACCCGCCGATCGCCGCCAAGCTCATCGAGGACTATGTGCGCCGGGTGCGCGGCGACGAGATCGCGGCCGACCAGGGCCCGCTGACGGCGCGTGAGCGTGAGGTGCTCACGCTCATCGCCGAGGGCAACAGCAACCAGGAGATCGCCGACCGCCTGTACCTCAGCCGCAAGACGGTCGAAAGCCATCGCGCGAACATCATGCGCAAGCTGGACGTGCACGAGGTCACCGAGCTCGTCAAGTACGCCTTGCGCAACGGCCTCATCAGGCTCGACTGATCTTTCTTGTCCCCGAGTCGCCGCGCTCCGTCGGCCCTCGTCGCCCGTCATCCCGCCCCGCTCGCACGCCGGCCCGCGGCGCCGCTCGTGCGACATGCGGGCCTGCCCGGCGCCGCGGGTCGGCGTGCATCGTCCAAACGGGCTCCAATCGGGCTTCGTCATCCCTGTGTGTTGTACAGAAGGTTCAGGGTGCGAGCACCTGCGACGTGGTACCCTTTGGTTCGTGGGAGCAGGGTCATACACGCCTGTGACGCGCTCGGCCGTCGTGCGCCGGCGAAGGTCCTCCCATGGTCTCACCACTCCGTTTCCCCGCGGGATGACGGAGTCGCCACACACGCCGCCCAGCTGACCGACTGGAGAGGGGAATGACGGAACTAGCGACCACTGCGCAAGCCAGGGAGCTGCACCGGCGCTTCGTCGAGGACGTCATGGCCATGCCGTCCGGCGAGAAGATCAACATCTGCCAGCAGTGCGGCACCTGCACGGGATCATGCCCGACCAGCTATCTCATGGAATACGGTCCCCGGGAGGTCATCGCCGCGTTCCGTGCCGGCTTGATCGACCGCGTGGTGAAGAGCAACACCATTTGGCTCTGCACCTCGTGCTACTACTGCACGGTCCGCTGCCCCGCCGGCATCAAGATCACCGATCTCATGTACGAGCTCAAGCGCATGGCGATCAAGTACGACCTCGCGCCGAGGCAGAGCAAGAACCCGGCGATGACCAAGATCTTCATCGACAACGTGCGTAAACACGGCCGCAACCACGAGCTCGAGCTCATGGCCAAGTACATGCTCACCAAGGACTGGAGCATGCCGTTCAAGTTCTGGCAGCTCGGCCTGAAGCTCCTTGTCAACGGGCGCATGCCGCTTGCGGCGACCAACATCCGCGGCAGTGACGAGATCCGCAAGATCTCCGCATACCTCGAGGCCGAAGAGGAGAAGGCCCAATGAGATACCTCTACTACCCCGGTTGTTCCGCGGAGGCGACGGGCATGGCGTACGACGTCTCCACGCGGGCGGTGATGGACAAGCTCGACGTCGAGCTCGTCGAGCTCGACGATTGGAACTGCTGCGGCGCCACGAGCTACTTCTCGGTGCGCGAGCTCGACTCGTTCGCGATCGCCGCCCGCAACCTCGCCATCGCCCGCGAGATGGGCGGCGACGACCTCTGCGTGATCTGTAACGCGTGCTACACGACGCTGTCCAAGACCAACCGCTACATGGCCGAGGACCCTCGCGTCCACGAGGCCGTGAACGGCGCCCTGGGCGCCGTCGGGCGCAGCTACGACGGCAGCGTCAACGTGCGTCACATGGTCGACATCCTCGTCAACGACATCGGCCTCGACGCGATCGCCGAGAAGGTGACGCGCCGGCTCACCGGACTGCGCGTGGCGCCGTACTACGGCTGCCAGTTCTCGCGCCCCATGGGGACCTTCGACGACGTCCAGATGCCGACCACCATGGACCGCCTCTTCAAGGTCATGGGCGCCGACGTGATCAGCGACTGGGACGCCAAGACCGACTGCTGCGGCGGCATGATGATGCTCACCAACGCGGACGCCGCCCAGCGTCTCTGTCACGAGCTCCTCGTCGCCGCGCGGCAGTACGAGGCCGACGTGATCATCGCCGCCTGCCCGCTCTGCGAGATGAACCTCGAGGGTTACCAACCGCAGGTCAACAAAGCCTACGGCACCGACTTCAACATCCCGGTCATGTACTTCACCCAGCTCGCCGGTCTGGCGCTGGGTGCCGACCCGAAGCAGCTCGCCATCGACAAGCAGGTCGTATCTTGCGCGCCGGTGCTGTCTGCGATCCCGGCGTGAGCGGCGAGGAGGAGACGCAAATGACGCAAGAGAGGATCGGCGTCTACGTCTGCCACTGCGGCACCAACATCGCCGGCAAGGTCGATGTCGCCGAGGTGACGCGCTGGGCGGCCGAGCAGCCGAACGTGGCCATCGCCCGCGAGTACAAGTACATGTGCTCGGACCCGGGCCAGGACCTCATCAAGCAGGACATCGAGGAGCACGGGATCACGCGCGCCGTCGTCGCCGCCTGCTCTCCGACGATGCACGAGCCGACGTTCCGCAAGGCGGCGGGCGACGGCGGACTTAATCCGTTCCTTCTGCAGATGGCGAACATCCGCGAGCACTGTTCGTGGGTGACCATCGACGGCGACGCCGCCACCGAGAAGGCCAAGCGCATCCTCGGCGCGCAGATCCATCGGTTGCCGCTCAACACACCGCTCGATCCCATCGAGGTACCGGTCAACCCGAACGTCATGGTCGTCGGCGGCGGCATCGCCGGCATCGAGGCGGCGCTCAAGCTCGCGCAGGCGGGCAAGAAGGTCTACCTCGTCGAGAGGGACCCGTCCATCGGCGGGCACATGGCGATGTTCGACAAGACGTTCCCGACGCTCGACTGCGCGGCGTGCATCCTCACGCCGAAGATGTCGGCCGCCGGCAAAGAACCGAACATCGAGATGCTCGCCTACAGCGAGGTCACCGAGGTCGACGGCTACGTCGGCAACTTCAAGGTCAAGGTCAAGAAGAAGGCGCGCTACGTCGACGTCGACAAGTGCACCGGCTGCGCCCTCTGCACCGAGGCCTGCGTGGTGCGCAAGGTGCCGAACGAGTTCGACCAGGGGCTCAGCAAGCGCGCCGCGGCGTACATCGCGTTTCCTCAGGCCGTCCCGCTCAAGGCGACCCTCGACCCCACGCGCTGTCTCACGCTCACAGGCAAGAAGTGCAAGCAGCCCTGCGTCACCGCGTGCGGCCCCGCGGCCATCGACTTCGACCAGAAGGACGAGGAGATCGATGTCGAGGTCGGGGCGATCATCATGGCCACCGGCTTCCAGCTCTGGGACCCGACGCCCGAGACGCGCTACAGCTACGGCCAGGTCGACAACGTCATCTCGAGCCTCGAGTTCGAGCGCATCTCCAACGCCTCCGGTCCGACCGGCGGCCACATCGTCTGCAAGAACGGCGAGCCGCCGAAGTCGGTCGCCATACTGCACTGCGTCGGCAGCCGCGACGAGAACTACCAGGAGTTCTGCTCTCGCGTCTGCTGCATGTACTCGCTCAAGTTCGCCCACCTCATCAAGGAGCATCTGCCCGAGTGCGAGGTGTACGAGTGTTACATCGACATGCGCACTTACGGCAAGGGTTACGAGGAGTTCTACAAGCGCCTCATGGATGAGGGTGTGCACTTCGTCCGCGGTCGCGCCGCCGAGGTGAGCGCAGTACCTCTCAGTCCCGGCGAACAGGGGCGCCTGGTCGTCAAGGTCGAGGACACGCTCCTCGGCATCACGCGGCGCCTCCCCGTCGACATGGTCGTCCTCTCGTCCGGTCTGGCGCCGCGCGACGACGCCAAGGCCATGGCGCAGACCTTCGGATTCGGCTGCAGCGCGAACGGGTTCTACCTCGAGAGGCATCCCAAGCTCGAGCCGGTCTCGACCGTCACCGACGGTATCTTCATCGCCGGCTGCTGCCAGTACCCCAAGGACATCCCCGACACGGTGGCCCAGGCCGGCGCCGCCGCGGCGGGCGCCCTGGCGCTCGTCGACAACGCCACGGTCAAGGTCGAACCCACAATCGCATACATCGACCCCGAGATGTGCTCGGGCTGCCATATCTGCGTGGGCCTCTGCCCGCACGCCGCGATCCAGTACAACGAGGAGAAGGGCGTGGCCGAGGTCATCGAGGCCGCCTGCAAGGGTTGCGGCGTGTGCGTCGCCGCCTGCGGTTCGGGCGTGCCCCAGCAACGCGGCTACCTCGACGAGCAGATCTTCGCCGAGATCGAAGGGGCCCTGGCCCTATAGCGGCCGGCGACGGAGAAGGAGACCAGAGTGAGTGACCAGTTCGAACCACGGCTGATCGGCTTCCTCTGCCGCTGGTGCAGCTACAACGGCGCCGATCTCGCCGGCACGTCGCGGATGAAGTACCCGCCGAACCTCGTGCCGATCAAGACCAACTGCTCGGGTCGCGTCGACCCGACGCACGTGTTCAAGGCCTTCGCCGAAGGCGCCGACGGCGTGCTCATCGCCGGCTGTCACCCCGGCGACTGCCACTACATCAACGGCAACTACCGCACGGCGGGTCGCTTCCCGCTCATGAAGAAGATGCTCGAGCAGCTCGGCGTCGAGCCGGGGCGCATCCGCCTTGAGTGGGTCTCGGCGGCCGAGGGCGACAAGTTCGCCCGCGTCGTCACCGAGTTCACCGAGGAGGTCCGCGCCCTTGGGCCGCTGGGCTGGAAGACCCAGACCGCGGCCGACCTCGAGCAGGCCGGCGCGGCTTCGGACCACGTCGAGGAGGCGGTGCCGGCATGAGCAGCCAGCGCAGCGAAGCTGCCGAGCGGGGCACCAAAGGTGCCGCGCCCGGCGGCAAGTTCAAGTTCGCAATGTACTGGGCCGGCAGTTGCGGCGGCTGCGAGATCGCCGTCCTCGAGATCAAAGACAAGATCCTCGAGGTCGACGCCAATTACGACGTCGTGTTCTGGCCCGTCGCCACCGACTTCAAGTACAAGGACGTCCGGGGCTACGACGACGGCTTCATCGACGTCTGCCTCTTCAACGGCTGCATCCGCAACAGTGAGAACGAGGAGATCGCCCACCTCCTGCGTCGCAAGTCGAAGGTGCTGGTCGCCTTCGGGGCCTGCGCGACGATGGGCGGCATTCCGGGACTCATCAACGAGTCGACGGCGGCCGAGCTCAAGGAGCTCGTGTACACGAAGAGCCCGTCGATCGACAATCCCGAGGGCATCTATCCCCAGGAGAAGTACGAGGTCCCCGAGGGCGAGCTCGAGCTGCCGCGCCTGTACGATACCGTGAAGACGCTCGACCAGACGGTCGACGTCGACTACTACGTCCCGGGCTGCCCGCCCGAGGCGCATCAGATCGCGGCGGTGCTCGACGTCGTGACCGCCGCGCTCAAGGGCGAGGCCGAGTTGCCTCCCAAGGGCGCCGTGGTCGGCGTCGCTCCCAAGACCTGCTGCGACGAGTGCAAGCGGGTCAAGGAAGAGAAGAAGATCGGCGGCTTCCGGCGCATGTGGGAGTTCCTGCCCGACCCCGAGAAGTGCCTGCTCGAGCAGGGCGTCATGTGCATGGGACCCGCCACCCGGGCGGGCTGCGGCGCGCGCTGCACCAACGTCGGCATGCCGTGTCGCGGCTGCTACGGGCCCCCGGAGGGGGTCGTCGACCAGGGCGCCAAGATGCTCAGCACGCTGGCCTCGATCGTCGACGCGCCGACACCGGAGGAGATCGCCGAGATCGCCGGCACCCTGCCCGACCCGGTCGGCACCTTCTACCGGTTCGGGCTCGCCAGCTCCCTGTTGAGGAGGGCCAAGGTCTGATGAAGAAGATATCCGTCGATCCCATCACCCGCCTCGAGGGCCACGGCAAGATCGAGATCTTCGTGAACGACGCCGGCGAGGTGGCGAACGTCTACTTCCAGATCCCCGAGCTGCGCGGCTTCGAGCGCTTCTGCGTCGGCCGTCCGGTGGAGGAACTGGCGCGCATCACGCCGCGCATCTGCGGCGTCTGCCCGGAGGCGCACCACATGGCCGCCACCAAGACGATCGACGCCGTGTTCGGCGTCGAGCCGGCGCCGGCCGGCGTGCGCCTTCGCGAGCTGCTCTACAACGCGTTCTTCGTCACCGACCACACGACCCACTTCTACATCCTCGCCGGCCCCGACTTCGTCATCGGGCCGACGGCCGACCCCGCCGAGCGCAACATCCTCGGCATCGTGCACAAGGTCGGCCTTGAGACCGCAGGCGCGCTCATCAACCTTCGCGCCGAGACCGCCGAGCTCATCAGCATGATCGGCGGCAAGCAGATCCATCCGGTCTGCGGGCTTCCCGGCGGCGTGAGCCAGGCGGTCACCAAAGAGCAGCAGGAACGCATGATCGAGATCACGGCGGGCCAGGTCGAGTTCGCCAAGTTCAGCCTGCAGCTCTTCGACGACGTGGTGCTCGCCAACAAGGATTACGTCGACCTCATCAAGAGCGACGCCTTCACGCACCAGACGTACTCCATGGGCATCGTCGATGAGAACAACCACGTCAACTTCTACGACGGCAAGATCAGGGTCACGGATCCCGACGGCGCCGAGTACCTGAAGTTCGAGGGCAAGGACTACCTCGACGTCCTGGCCGAGCACGTCGAGCCCTACAGCTACCTCGTGTACCCATATCTCAAGCAGGTGGGCTGGAAGGGTTTCGTCGACGGCAAGGACTCCGGCGTCTACAAGGCGTCGCCGCTCAGCCGCCTGAACGCCGCCGACGGCATGGCCACGCCGCTCGCCCAGGCCGAGTACGAGCGCTTCTATTCGACGCTCGGGGGCAAGCCGGTGCACGCGACGCTGGCGACCCACTGGGCACGGCTCGTCGAGGTGCTCTACGCCGCCGAGCGTGCGCACGATCTGGCCAGCCATCCTGACCTCACCGACCCTAACGTCCGGAACATCCCCACGGGTATCGTCGGGGAGGGCATCGGCGTGGTCGAGGCGCCGCGCGGCACGCTGTACCATCACTACAAGACCGACGAGAAGGGCATGGTCACCCACGTCAATCTCATCGTCGGCACGACCAACAACAACGCCGCCATCTCGATGTCGCTCAAGAAGGCCGCCGAGGGCCTCATCAAGGGCGGTACCGAGATCAGCGAAGGCACGCTGAACATGATCGAGATGGCGTTTCGCGCCTACGACCCCTGTTTCGGCTGCGCCACGCACACGCTGCCCGGCGACATGCCGCTCGAGGTCGTGACCCGCAGCGAGACGACGGGCGAGGTCATCGCCAGCGCGAGGAGGAACATGTGACGTGACGTCCACCCTCGTCCTCGGCATGGGTAACCCGATCCTGTCGGACGACGGCGTCGGCCTCGAGGTCGCCCGTCGTCTGCAGGAGGGTCCTCTGCCGGATGGAGTGGAGGTGCGGCAGAGCGAGGTCGCCGGGCTGCGCCTGCTCGAGCTGCTCAAAGGCTACGACAAGGTGGTCATCGTCGATGCCCTGCGCAGCGGGCGCGAGCCCGGCGAGATCGTCCGCTACGACGCCGGCGAGTTCAAGGGAGGGCACCGTTACGGTTCCGCGCACTCGATCGGCCTGCACACGGCCCTCGAGCTCGGCCGCACGCTCGGGATGCCGATGCCCGACGACGTCACCGTGTTCGCCGTCGAGGCCGAAGACATCGAGACCTTCGGCGAGGAGCTCTCGGCGCCGGTCGTCGCGGCCGCCGACAGGCTGGTCGAGCTGGTGCGGGTCGAGGTGGGCGCGGGGTGAGCCGCGGCCCGGCGGGCCGCGGCTCACCCCGCGCCCGGTCGCCCCGCGACGCCCGTGACGGCGGCGGCGGCGCTCGTCCTGCCCATTCCCTCGCGAGGGTCGCGTGAGCACAGCCAGCATCGTCGTCTTCGCGCAGCATGGCGCCGCGGCGCTGCGCGAGACGCTTTATGCGCTGCGCGAGACGGCCGGACATCCCTACGAGGCGGTCGTGCTCGCGAGCGACGTCGACGAGCAGCTCGCGATCTACCTCAACCGTGGGTACTTCCGACACACCATCAGCGGCTATGTCCTCGACCACGCTCCGGCCGGTCTCGGCGGTCCGTGTCGCGTCGACCGGGCGTTCCACCTCGCCGCCGGAGACTATCTCGTGCGGCTCGACGACGCCCTTTCGTTCGCGGACGGCTGGCTGGCGACCGTGGTCGCGGAGCTCGATGCCGACCCCGACATCGGCTGGCTCTCGCTGCTCGAGCCCGAGCCGGAGCGACGGCCACGCGGTCGCCCACGCAAGCCGACGGGCAGGCCCGAGGCGGTCGAGCACGCCGCCTGGCGCTGCTACGCGATCCGCCGCGGGCTCCTCGCCCGTCACGAACGCGCCTGTCGCGGCGATCGCGAGGATTGCTGCCCACTGCAAGAGGCGTTGCGGCGTTCGGGCAAGCGCATTGCTCACCTTTCCGGCCTCGTTGCCCGGCGGGAGGTGTTCGGGGTGTCACCGCCCATCGCCGTCCACGCCGAGGATGGCCTGCCGCCGCATGAGGGTCGCGAAGGCGCCTTGGGCCGTCTGCGACAGCCCTTCGATCTCGGCGACGCCGTGCTCATGACCTGTCTCGCGTGCGGCGCCAACGAGCTCGAGGTGCTGGCCGCCCGTGTCATCTTCTGTCCCTCGCACCAGGTGGCCGTCGGTCACCTCTACGAGTTCCGTTGCCCGGAGTGCGACGAGCTGCACTACCGCAACGTCCTCCAGTTCTCATGCCCGGACGCGAGCTGAAGGGCGAGGCGACGTCGGCAGCCGAGCCTGCCGAGTTCGTCACCGTCACAGGTGTCGTCCAGGGGGTCGGTTTCAGGCCCTTCGTCTACGGCCTGGCCCAACGTCTCGGCGTGCGCGGCTGGGTACGCAACACGTCGGCGGGCGTCGAGGTCCATGCCGAAGGTCCGCGGGAGATCCTGGACGCCTTCGCGCGCGGGGTACGCGAGGAGGCGCCGTCGCGTGCCTACGTCGCTGCCCTGACGCGCGCGGCGGCGGCGCACGAGGGCCACGACGGCTTCGTGATCGTCGAGAGCGCTCCCGACCCGGATGCCTATCAGCTCGTCTCACCCGACATCGCGACTTGCGTCGACTGTCGGCGCGAGCTCCTCGACTCAAGCGACCGCCGGCACGAGTACCCGTTCACGAACTGCACCAACTGCGGCCCGCGTTTCACGATCATCGAAGGGCTGCCTTACGACCGTGAGCGCACGACCATGCGTCGCTTTCCGCTCTGCCCTGCGTGCCGAAAGGAGTATGACGATCCCATGGACCGGCGCTTCCACGCCGAGCCCAACGCCTGCCCAGTGTGCGGGCCGCGGGTGCGGCTCGTGCGGCGCGTCGGTGCCGGCGAGGGACGAGGGAGCGGGAGCGGAGAGCGCGAGCGCGGCGCGGACGGCGCGGTCGAGCTGGCGGCCGGCAGCGAAGCCGACCCGGCCGCTCCGATCCGCGCCGCCGCTGAGTTGCTGCGCGCCGGCGAGATTCTCGCCGTCAAGGGTCTCGGCGGCTTTCACCTCGCCTGCGACGCGACCGACGGCGACGTCGTGCGTCGCCTCAAGGCGCGCAAGCGCCGGCCCGACAAGCCGCTCGCCGTCATGTTCGCCGACCTCGACGACCTCCGGGCACACTGCCGCGTCGACGACGCCGAGGCGGCCCTTCTGACCTCGCCGGAGCACCCGATCGTCTTGCTGGAGTGGCGCGCGATCGGGCCCGACGGCGCGGTCGGACCCGAGGTCGCCGCAGGGGTCGGCGCCGGGCGGCGAGAGCGACGGCGTCCGGCGTCCGGCGCGTCTGCGGCTGGCATACCGTTGATCTCCGACCTGCCGATCGACCCCGCGGTGGCCGTCGGGCAGCGGTACCTGGGCGCGATGCTCCCCTACACTCCGCTCCACATCCTTCTGCTCCGTGCTGCGGGACGGCCGCTGGTCATGACCAGCGGCAACCTCGCCGAAGAGCCCATCGTGAAGGGGTGGGAAGAGGCTGACCGGCTGGCGCATATCGCCGACGCGTATCTCCTGCACGACCGCGAGATCGCGGCGCGCTACGACGACTCCGTCGCCCTCGTCCGCCGCGGCCGTCCCCGCCTCGTCCGCCGCTCGCGCGGCTACGCGCCGTTTCCGGTCACGCTGCCGCGCGCCCTGCCGCAGGTCCTCGCCTGCGGCGCCGAGCTCAAGAACACGTTCTGCGCGACGCGCGACGCCTACGCCTTTCTCAGCCAGCACATCGGCGACCTCGAGAACCTCGAGACGCTCGAGCACTATGAGACCAGCATCGCCGTGTACGAACGGATGTTCCGCCTCGACCCTGAAGTGGTCGCGTACGACCTGCACCCCGAGTATCTGGCGACGAAGCACGCCTTGACGCTGCCGCAGGCCGAGAAGGTCGCCGTGCAGCACCACCACGCGCACGTGGCCGCGCGGCTGGTCGAGAGCGGCCGCGAGGAGCGCGTGATCGGCGTCTGCATGGACGGCCTCGGCTATGGCGACGACGGCGTGCTCTGGGGTGGGGAGGTCCTGGTGGCCGACCTGCTCGGCTACGAGCGTGTCGGCCACTTCGAAGAGCTTCCCCTGGCCGGCGGCGCGCTCGCGATCGCGCCGCCGGCGCGCACGGCGGCGGGATGGGCGTTCGCGCTGTTCGGTGCAGAGGGGCTCGCGCGGGCGGCGCGGTTGCTACACGGCCGCGCCGCCGGCCGCGTACCCCGCGCCGCCGTGCGCGAACCCCGCGTCGCCGAGGACTGTCATGCCCGGCGAGCCGGCGCCGCGGCGGGCGCGCCCTTCCTCGGCGACGAAGAGCTGGCCGTCGTCTTGCGCCAGGTGCAAACGGGCGAGAACGCGCCGCTCACGACGAGTTGCGGGCGCCTCTTCGACGCCGTCGCCGCGCTCGCCGGCGTGCGCGGCGCGATCACCTACGAAGGCCAGGCGGCGGTCGAGCTCGAGATGATGTCGTGGGCGGGGGCCGAACCATACCCGTTCGCGATCGACGAGAAGGCGGCGCCCCCCTCGACGCTGGGCGGGGCTGGCGACGCGCCGGCAGATGACGCCGGTAGCATGCCCGTCGCCGTCGTCCGTCTGGCGCCGCTGCTCGGTGCCGTCATGGACGACGCCGAGGCGGGACGCGAGCCTGGTTTCATCGGCTCGCGGCTGCATGCGACCGTCGCCGCGCTGACGCTGGAGCTGTGTCGCCGGGTCAGGGCGGCGACCGGGATCTCGGTCGCCGCCCTGACCGGTGGCGTCTTCCAGAATCGCCTGCTCACCGACCTCTGTGAGGCCGCCCTCGAGAAGGACGGCTTCGAAGTCCTCACCGGCGGCCTCGTGCCCACGAACGACGGCGGGGTCGCCTTGGGGCAGGCCGCGGTGGCGGGCTATACTGTGTTGCACCGCCGCGGCCTGCTCGACTGAGGCCGCGTTCGCACACGACGACAGGACCGCCGCATGTGCCTCGCCCTTCCCATGCAAATCACCGCCATCGACGGCCAGCTTGCGACCATCGTCGCCGAAGGCCTTCAGCAGCGCGCCAGCATCGTCCTCGTGCCCGACGTCGCCGTCGGCGATTACGTGCTCGTGCACGCCGGCTACGCGATCAGCGTGATCGACGAAAAGGAGGCCGACGAGACCTACGGGCTGCTCGCCGAACTGGCTGAGGCGGCTGCGTGGGAGGACTCACGCGACCGGCGCGGCGAGACCGGCGGTACCTTCGACAGGGACGGGTCACAGGAGGACGCGTGACGCACCCCGACGACGGCGCTCCGCGTGACTCCGACGTCGCGGCTGGTCACCTGAGACGGCGTGTGTACGATCCGGCAGACGCCGTCACCCCTGCGGTCCTGCGACGTCTGGCCGAGGATCTCGCCACCGAGGCGCGCGCGGCCCTGAAGGGCCGCGACCGTACCACGCTCACCTTCATGGAGGTCTGCGGGACGCACACCATGGCGATCGCCCGCTACGGCCTGCGCGACCTTCTGCCCCCGGAAGTGCGCCTCGTCTCCGGTCCCGGATGCCCCGTCTGCGTCACGGCGATGGGTGACCTCGACAAGGCCGTCGAGTTGGCGCGCCTCCCCGACGTGACGCTGGCGACCTTCGGCGACCTCGTGCGCGTGCCGGCGTCGCGCTCGTCGCTGGCGGCCGAGCGCGCGGCCGGCGCCGACGTGCGCGTCGTCTACTCGCCGCGCGACGCCGTCGAGATCGCAGCGGCCAGGCCGGATCGCGCCGTGGTCTTCGCCGGCATCGGTTTCGAGACGACGGCGCCGACGGTGGCCGCGGCGCTGCTCGAGGCGCGGTCACGCGGCGTCGTGAATTTCTCGATCGTGAGTCTGCACAAGACGATGCCGCTTCCGCTCCAGGCGCTGCTCGAGCTGGGAGAGACCGAGATCTCGGGTTTCATCCTGCCGGGCCACGTGAGCGTCGTGACGGGGTCGGGCTGCTACGAGTTCCTCGCCCGCGACCACGGCGTCGGCGGCGTAGTGGCAGGCTTCGAGGCGCACGACGTGCTGCAGGCACTGCAGCGCCTCGTGCGCCAGCGTGCGCCCGCGATCGAGATCGAGTACGGCCGCGCAGTGCGCCCTGAGGGCAACGTCGTCGCGCGGCGCCTCATGGCGCGGGTGTTCGAGCCGTGCGACGCCGACTGGCGCGGGCTCGGCGTCATCCCTGGGTCCGGTCTGCGCATCCGCGGCGAGTACGCCGCCTTCGACGCCGAGCGCCGCTTCGCGATCGA